>JAQQAM010000189.1 GCA_028532905.1 Spirochaetales bacterium | reverse complement strand
GCGGTCACTGCCGTTTCCGCTGTTCAGGACTTCACCGGGAAGCATAAGAGAAACAACGGGGTCGCTGCCGCTCTGTCTGGTCAGTTCCCGGAATTCGCCGATAACCTCTGCAGGAGACTTGATAAAGAGCATATCCTGAATACGGTTGCATACGGGAAATACCCGGACAGACTTACCCTGCTCTTCCGTCAGAACGGGGCGGAAGAGTCTGGACTCCCGTATACCGGCTTCCCGGAAACGGGTCTCATCCATAAAAGTGTACTCCATACCGCAGCTGTTGAGGGTATGAGCCATCTGATTGTCCCAGATCTGTCTGGACAGCCAGAATCCTCTGGACCGTTTGCCCAGGCTCTTACGGATAAAGGTGGTCATCATTTCAATCTGACCCACCCTGTCTGATGAAGGGATGAGAGGGAGGATGGGTTCATAAAAACCGCCTCCCAGAATTTCCGCCTGTTTCCGGTCAACCATTTCACGGAGAACAGTGATAAACTCGGGATGCCTCCTCTCCAGCCAGGAGAGCAGGGGCCCTGAGTAGTGAAGAGTCAGAGCCAGCTCCGGAAAATTATACACAGCCGTCAGAAACGGTTTATAGGCCTTCTGATAAGCATCTTCATAATGATGCTCGGAAAGGTCGAGAGCCTGTGTACTGTAAGTTCCAAAAACCAGCTTAACTTTCTTCATTTATAAAGCCGACACTCCGGCCCGGTTCTTCTAACCGGCGCTGGGAGTTTCTTCAATCTTCTCACTCTTATTAGGGATAATACACTTTGCAGGACATTTGTCAGCTGCTTCAGCACGGCCCTCACCCCTATTATCATAACGCAGAAAAGATAAATTATCTTCAATTTTATAACCTGCATCGGGGAATTTTTTCTCGCAGATGCGGCAGGCAATGCAGCCGACCTTGCAATTGGCCTTGGTAATCTTCCCTTTGTCCCTTGAATTACAGGCCACAATCAGGTCTGCATCTTCGGGAATCATCCTCATAACGGCAGTGGGACAGATGTCTACACATTTACCGCAGGAGATGCAGAGATCCTGATCGACCTCCACCAGGCCATTTGCCGTCTTGGTGATGGCATTAACAGGGCAGACCGAAATACAGCTGCCCATTCCCAGACATCCGTACTTACAGTCTTTGTCACCGTTAAACAGAACGGTGGCTGCGGTACAGTCGGAGATTCCGCTGTAATTGAAGCTGCGGGAAGCCACATCGCTGCCGCCGATGCAGTGAACCCGGGCGACCATTCTCACAGCGTCCGTATCCACTTCAATGCCCAGGATTTTACCAATCTGCTCCAGACAGGGCGCCCCGCCGGGTTTACATTTGGTAATATCCTCATCGCTGCCGTCGGCAATGGCTTCGGCATAACCGGAACATCCGGCATAACCGCAGGAACCGCAGTTCAGTCCGGGAAAAGCCCCTTCAATGGCTTCGACAGTCTCATCTTTTTCTACTTTCAGTTTACGGGAGGCCACAGCCAGTCCCAGTCCCAGAAGCCCTCCGAAAAGGACTGTGGACAGGAATCCCCAGAATATTCTTAATAATTGATCCATTGTATTATCCTACCAGGTTGTTCAGCAGAGCTTTGTCAAAAGCCATAAAGGCCATGGCCATGAGACCACCGCTGATAAAGGCGATGGGAGCTCCTTTCAGAAAACGGGGAACCTTTTCGGTTTCCATCTGTACACGGATCGCAGACATAAGGACAATCGCAAGAAGGAATCCCATACCTGCGGCTATACCGGCTGTAAAACTTTCCAGAACATTGTATCCGCTGTTGATATTGATCAGGGCAATCCCCATTACAGCACAGTTGGTTGTAATCAGAGGAAGATAGATCCCCAGAGCCTTATACAGTACGGGAGAATATTTCTGCACAACCATTTCAACAAGCTGCACCAGAGAGGCGATTGTCAGAATAAAAACAATGGTCTGCAGATAGGTCAGCCCCAGGGGCAGCAGGATAAAATGGTAGAGTGCCCATGTCACCAGAGAGGCAATGGACATTACAAAGGTTACCGCAAAACCCATTCCCACTGCAGACTCGACGTTTTTGGAAACACCGATAAAGGGGCAGAGTCCCAGAAACTGGGAAAGGATCAGGTTGCTGATAAAGATATATGTAATCAGTATTGCAAAATAGCTCATCAGAATTCCTCCTTGGACGCTCTGGAACTGATCCAGTTGAACATGGCCTTCAGGTAACCCACAACAAAAAGGGCTCCTGCAGAGAGGGAAATGATTCTGACCGGAGCGCTTACCAGACCGGGAATCTCAATGACGCCGTCAAAGCTGCCCATGGGGAACAGTGTGATGGTACCGGCACCCAGGACTTCTCTGATCAGTGCAATCAGTGTCAGACCGAAGAAAAATCCCATTCCCATGCTCAGAGCATCCATTATGGAATCTTTAACCGTATTTTTACTGGCAAATGCTTCCGCTCTTCCCAGAATAATGCAGTTTACAACGATCAGCTGTACAAAAACTCCCAGGCTTTTGGAAAGACCCGGTGCATAGGCCTGCATCAGCAGGTCTACCAGAGTTACAAACGTAGCAATAATAACAATGTAGGCGGGAATATGAATCTCATCGGGAATAAAATTTTTCAGCAGGGAGACCATAATATTGGAACCCAGCAGAACAAAGATCGTTCCCGCACTCATTCCCAGGGCGTTTACCACCTGAGTGGAAACAGCCAGTGCCGGACAGAGTCCGAGCATCAGTATGAAAATGGGGTTTTCTCTCACAAACCCCTTTGTAAATTCTCTCATCTAATTGCCTCCCAGAGATTGAACATACGCGGAGCCCTCATTCAGAGGAGCGGCAATACCGACAAAGGTTATGGTGGCACCGGAAACCGAATCCGGGCTGTCCAGGGCATCTTTGGTAACAGGCACAGGACCTGCAGAACCGCCTGTTCCCCTGAATTTATCCATATACTCTGATTTTTCGGCCTTTTTTCCCAGACCGGGAGTTTCAGCATTATCCATCAGAACCACATCCAGAATGGTTCCCTCTTCATTGTAGGAAGCGAGGATCTTCATATCGCCGCCGTATCCCTTGCCGTTGAACTCCAGAATCCAGCCACCGGCGCCTTCCACCGGATAGCGGGCTGTAACGGAGCCGGCATCACTGATGTCTTCTTTGGCACCGGGGGATCCTTCTTCCAGAAGGGAAGAGAGAGCCGCTTTCAGTTCAGCCGCCTTGCGGGTGGCTATGGCGGGTTCGGTCATTGAATTGACGAAGCCCAGAAGTGTGGCTGAAATGGCACAAATCAAAGCCAGTTTTCCGGCTTTTTCCATGGTTGCTGTCATTTGGCTTCCTCCTCTGTCTTCACAAGTCCGAATTTTTCAGGCTGAAAAGCTCTGTTGATCAGAGGAACAAAGATATTCATGAATATAATTGCCAGAGACACACCTTCGGGAACGGAGCCGAAAAAGCGCAGCAGATAGGTCATAAACCCGCAGCCCGCACCGTAAATCAGCATTCCTTTGGATGTGAGAGGTGAGCTGACCATATCGGTGGCCATAAACAGAGCCCCCAGCATCAGACCGCCCGAGAGCAGATGAAACAGAACATCCCCTGAAAAGAGTCCCTGTCCGTAGCGGAAACCGCCGAACAGCCATACCAGAAGTGCAAAACTTCCCAGGTAGGAAACGACAATTTCCCAGTTGGCGATCTTTCTGATCAGAAGGAACAGGCCTCCTGCGATCAGCAGGAGTGCGGAAACTTCACCGATGGAACCGGGAACACGTCCCAGAAAGAGGTCCATATAGGAAACGGGAACGCCCTCAGCCGCCAGAAGATCCATGGGTCCCTGAATATCGGCACTCATAGACATAAGACCCGCCTTGATAGAGCCCAGGGGAGTCGGACCGGTTACCGTATCGGCAGAGCCGTTGCCGGGAAGAGTCCAGGTGGTCATTCCTCCAGTCCAGGAGAAAAAGACAAAGACACGACCCGCAAGAGCCGGATTCATCCAGTTGCCACCCAGGCCGCCGAAAGTCCATTTCACTACGGCTATGGCAAAAACCGAGGCCACAACAACCACATAAATCGGAACCGCCGGGGGCATATTAAAACCGATCAGAAGCCCTGTCAGGAAGGCACTCCCGTCGGCTATGGTATTTTCATTTTTCACACGTCCCAGCAGCGCTTCTGTAGCCACGGCAGCGGCAATGGCTGTCAGGGTAACCAGAAGGGCTCTCAAACCGAAAATATAGACTCCCCAGACTCCTGCCGGAAGAAGACAGAGAGACACAGTCCACATTATGGATGATGTGCTCTGGGGATGGTGAAACTGGGGTGAGCTTGATATTAAGAGTTTATCTTTCATTTGCCCGCCTTTTTCATGCTGTTTTTTCTCAATACTTTCTTGCCTCCCCTGAATCCCTGAACAAGAGGGATATGGGCAGGACACATAAAGGAGCAGGAACCGCATTCCACACAGTCCATCAGACCGGCGGCAGCCGCTTCGTCACTCAAATTGAATTCAATGTATTTGAATATTTTTGTGGGATTCAGTCCCATGGGACAGGCGGATATACAGCGGCCGCAGGAGAGGCAGTTTGTGGGTTTGGCCGCCTTGATTTCCTTGGCTGTGAGGGCCAGGATTCCGCTGGTACCCTTGGTTACGGGTGTGTCCAGATCATAAACCGTAAAACCCATCATGGGTCCCCCGGCAATCACTTTAACAGGCTCTTCGGAAAAACCGCCGCAGTCCTCAATGAGAGTTCGGAAGCTGGTTCCCACACGGGCCTTCAGGTTCAGAGGATTCTTGATGGCTCCTCCCGAAACAGTGACAACCCTTTCAATAACCGGTTTATTCAGAACCACCGCCTCGTACACAGAGAGACAGGTTCCCACATTGGCATTGATAACGCCGACTTCCAGGGGAAGTTTGCCCGAAGGAACTTCTTTGCCTGTGACGGCTTTGATCAGATTCTTTTCCGCACCCTGGGGATATTTCACCTCCAGAGGCATAACGTCAATGTCCAGTCCTTCAGAGGAAACGAGAGACTGAAGATACTCCACAGCATCCATCTTATTGGCTTCAATACCGATAACCGTTTTACCGGGAGACAGGAGACGCTGAATGATTCTGATTCCTTCAAGAACTTCTTTTCCCTTCTCCAGCATCACTCTGTGGTCTGAAGTCAGGTAGGGCTCACACTCTACGGCATTGATAATAAAGGTGTCGCAGGTTTTTCCCTTGGGAAGACTGAGTTTGACATGAGTGGGGAATGTAGCCCCGCCCTGCCCGACAATACCCATCTCAGAGATTTTCGCAGAGATCTCTTCATTGGACATACCGCTCCAGTCACTGCTGGTTTCTTCTTTGCCAAGGCGTTTGAACTCGCCCTGCATTTCAATAACGACCGCATCGACGGCAATTCCGTTGGGCAGAAAGATCTGTTTGATCTCCTTCACCTCTCCCGGAACCGGTGAATGGATATTGGCAGATACAAATCCGCCGGCTTTACCGATGATCTGCTCTTCCTCAACAGTATCACCTTTTTTTACCAGACACTCACAGGGAGCCCCTATATGCTGAGACAGAGGTACGACAGCTATACTGGATAAGCTGGCATTCTGAATTTCCTTGTGACAGGTTGCTTCTTTGTGGTCTGTTGGATGAATTCCCCCTTTGGGGAAAGTTTTAAAACGACTCATGCTGCCTGTTGCTTCCTCCTATTCATAAATTTGCCACTGTTCCGGATACCCCTGTATTCAGAGGTATGGTGTAGACCGGATATATGGATCAAAACAAAGACAAATATTAATACTGCCAGTACAATTTGTACCTGCAGACTGATTCCCACAGTTTCAAAGCTGCGCAATACAACAGCCGACGGAGCGGGTTCCGAGGCTAATAGCCGGCCCGCACCGTTTTTTCCCATCAGCTCCAGACGGCTTGCGTACCAGGATTCTGAATAATCCTGTACAGAACGCTGCGTTTCCCTTACCCGATCCCCCTCAAGAGAGTAATCCGTGTAGGAGATACGGGACCCGGGAACAGGCAGTGCATACACAGCTCCATAAGCAAAAGACTCCTGATAGGCTCTGTGCTTTATGTACTCCGCAGCCCCGGGGAGCTCACCGGCATCCTGAGTCTGAACAAGCCCCTCATAATCCCAGGCGCCCCGGGTCCATCCGGCAGCCGGCACGGGAGCCGGAAGGGCAATTTCAACCACTCCGCCCGTAAGTACAGCCAGCAGACATACCGATGCCGCCGCAATAAGGAGAAAGGAGGGACCTTCCTTTACAACAGTTTTCACTGTTTTTTTCTCATAAAGAGAAACCGGGTCGAACAGAGAATGGTCCCTGCCCCGAAGGGTGTGCCTTCTTTTCCCCTTCTCTTTTCTTCTGTACACACGTGGCTTGCCTGTAAGGAGCAAACTGCCGCCGAAGCTGATAAAAACCGGTATAAACAGCATCAGAAGTCCATCCGGCAGTAATCCTGCAAACCAGGCGGCCAGCGCCGGAACAACAGGAAGCAGAAAACGGAGAATCCCTCTGCCGGAACCATCCAGAGCCAGTCTCAACAGCAATGCCGTGACCCCGAGAACGGGAAGCACATCACAGTGCCCCTGCTGCAGAAGAATCAGTCCTGCTGCCAGAATAGAAGCTCCTGTAATCATAAAGCGCAGAGAGCCCAGACATAGCAGCACAATGACTCCCGCCGACAAAATAAGGGGGAGCAGACTGTCATTCACATCCGGCAGTTTCCAGGCGGCCTCTTCCATTACGGGAGATGCCAAAAAAAGCCTTTTGTATTCTAAAGGAGTTTTGGTACTTGGTAAATAGAAAATTTCATATGTACCCTGATAAAAATAGGAATGCACAGTTTTCATGAAGGGGTCGATTCTGGGATCTGCCTGATATGGCCCCTTCCCGGCTGCAAAATCCCTCAAAGGCAGGGTTTCAAGATCATGATAATCAGAATATTCCAGAACCGTAGAGCCGCTGCTGACCACATCGTTACCGGCCAGAGAGTAGATCTCCTCTTCCAGAGTGCTGTTTGACGAAGCCACAGGAATCAGAAGAGGATACCAGTTCTGCCAGTAACGCCCCTTATAATCCCGGCTGCCCTGCAGCATGAACAGTCCCGCAGATGAGATAATGATTAACAGTAGGACTGTTATAACACGGGGAGCAGTCAGAGAACGGCTATTCATCTTTACAAACACTTCCGGTGCTGAGGATATACGCTAGGGACCATTTGGATAATTTTCCGTTTAACTCTCCCCTTTGTCAAGAATATATGAAGAGAATTAAACCTTTATCAGGCTTTTTACATTTACCATCATCTGGTGATTGATTATATTTAGACTCATGAACAGTCCCTCTGAAAAACTAAAAAATGTCTTTTCCTCAGTTATGACAATTCTGGGAGGAGTTTCAGTATACGCCCTGGTTGGCAAAAGCGGTACGGGTAAAAGTTTCAGAGCCCGTCTGCTGGCAGAAAAATACAATATTCCCTATATGATAGATGATGGTCTCCTTATAAAGGACAACAGAATTATTGCGGGGAAATCTGCTAAGAAAGAAAAGCTCTATATGGGCGCCATCAAGACAGCTCTTTTTGATGATCCTCAGCACAGAATGGATGTACGGGAAACCATAAAAAAAGAGAAAGTCAGAAAGATTCTCCTTATCGGAACCTCCGAGAAAATGGTGAATAAGATGGTCTCCAGGCTCGGACTGCCTCCTATAACGAAAATAATACGAATTGAAGATATTGCCAGCCGGGAGGAAATAGATAAAGCCATACAGGCCCGGTACTCCGAGGGCAAGCATATCATTCCGGTACCCTCCATAGAGGTAAAAACGGATTACTCCCACATTCTGTCGGATTCAATTAAAATTCTGTTCAGAAAGAGTCTCGGCTTTAAAAAGGAGACCCAGATTTTCGAAAAAGCCGTGGTTACCCCCGCGTTTGCTTCAGAGAAGACCAGGGGAACCGTAAAGATATCAGAAGCCGCCCTCTCTCAGATGATTATACATTGTATTGATGAATACGATTGTGAAATCAAGATCATCAAAATATCAGTAAAAAGAGACCGCAGAGGGTACAGAATCAAAATCTATATTGAAGCCGGATACGGCAGCCAGCTGGGAGGCAATCTTCACGACCTTCAGGCCTATGTGCTGGATAAGGTGGAGCGTTTTACGGGTATTCTCATCGAAGAGGTCAGCATCGAGGTATCAAAAGTCTCTAAATGGAAAAAAAAGAATCACTGATCTCCGGTTTTGGAACCCTTTCTCTTCCGGGCTCCCGAGCCTGTCTTGGCTGACTTTCCCCGTCCCCCCATTTGGGCGGCCGCTTTATAGTGGGGTCTTTTCCGGGGGATTTTCCATCCGTTCTTCTTAAAGATAAGCTTTACACCGTCCATAACATCCCGGTTGGGAGCAATCATGGGCCTTAAAACCTCTTTGACCACATTAATGGTATCATTGAATGAGGTCTCTTCTCCTTCATCCAGAGCTCCGGTTTCAGAAAGATAGGTTTTACACAGAAAGTAGAGCATTCTGCCCCGGGACTTATCCTCATCCCCTTTTCTGATATATTTATCCAGTTTCTGAAGATCCCGGAAAAACTTCTTGGAGAACTCCCGTCCTCGGGGACCGGCCAGTTGTTTATGGAGACCCGGCAGGAGATACTCAAAAAGATTGAGAGACACAGCCCTCTGAATAATGGCTTCCGAATAACCGGACTGAAGTATTTTAAAAATCTCTTCCGACATTCTGGAGACGGAACACTCCATCAGAAGGGCACCGTCCCGTTTTATGGCTCTGCGCAGATTATAAGGAATGCGGGCGCCTGTCATAACCGAGTACTTGACGGCCCGGAGCATACGGACAGGATCTTCCTTGAAGGTCGTGTCCAGAGAAATGACAGAACGGAGTTTCCTGTTTCTGATGTCTTTTACACCGTCATGATAGTCAATAATCTGCTCTTCCCTGGGTGAGTAATACAGGGCATTGAGGGTAAAGTCCCGTCTTTTGGCATCTTCATCGATGGTTCCGTAGATATTTTCGCCGTCCCCTCCTTCCAGAGAACGGAAAGTGGCCACTTCAAGAATCTTGTTCTGAGGAAAATAGACATGAACCAGTCTGAATCGTTTTCCGATGATTCTGGAATTCCGGAAGATTTTCCTGACCCGGGTGGGGGACGCATCGGTGGCAATATCATAATCTTTGGGAACTTTATCAATCAGGAGGTCCCTGACCGCTCCTCCCACTATATAGGCCTGATAGCCTGCCGCTCTCAGTCTGTCGGTTACTTTCAGAGCATCATGATCAAGCTTCCGGCGGCTTATTCCATGTTCATCAAGAGTATAAACCTTTGCCTGTCTGATCAGACGGCCCTTACTGTTTTTTCCATATCGTATCAGCATTTCAGTTAATTATTTCCAGTAATCCGTTTACCTTAAGGGAAACGGGTATATTCAAAGAGTACAGAATCCTTATATTAAAGAAAGACTCCGCAGAGATTTATTTTATTCAATAAAGCCCTGTAATTCAAGAGTGGAAAAAGTACCCCCCTCCTCTGCATGCCTGACAGACTCTGCAGAGGACAGAACACAAAACAGGAGGGTACCGGCATTCATTATCAGTAAGAGTCTCAAAATTGTAAAGCATAACTTTCTCCTGCCTGCAGAAGACAGACCTTCAGGGGCAGAGTCCCATCCTGTTTTCCTTCAAAAAAGAAGGAATCAGATGGCATTTACAAAAAAATTGTAGTTTTTACAAAAAAATCAGTAATTTCTCTTTTCCTTCTGCAAATCCCTGTTACAATGGAAAAGGATTCCGGTTAGCGGATCAACTGGAATCCACAAGACTGACTGATCAGTTAATCAAATAGAACAAGGAATCGATATGGAATTCAGCTATCTGTGCACCCGCTGCGGTGCCGGCTATGATCTGAGCCCTGAACTGACAACCTGTCCTGTCTGCAGGGATGAACAGAAACAGGATGAACCCCTGCGAGGTGTGCTGGAAGTTAAGATATCGGGAGACCTGCCTGAAGAGGCTCTCCATGATACGGAAGTTCTGGTTCAGAGCCTCCTTCCCGTTCCTCCCGAGTTTTTCCCTCCCCTCCCCCGGGTCAAAGGAGAACTCTGGAAGCCGGAGAAACTGTGCCGGGAGCTTTCACTGCCCGGACTGAGGATCATGAACGACGGGTCCAATCCCACAGGTTCATTTAAAGACAGAGCCTCAGTTCTTGTGTCTGCCTATGCCAGACAGAACGGAATTGACTCGATTGTTCTGGCATCCACAGGCAACGCAGGGTCTTCCATGGCCGGAATCGGAGCGGCAGCCGGACAGAAGGTTATACTCTTTCTTCCCGAAACAGCTCCTCCTGCCAAAATGATACAGTCCCTTCAATACGGTGCCACACTCTACAAGGTGGCGGGTAATTATGATATGGCATACGACCTCTCCCTGGATTATTCTGAAAAAGAGGGGGGGATGAACAGGAATACCGCCTGGAACCCCATGACCATGGAAGGGAAGAAGACGGTCTCTCTGGATATATACGCACAGCTTGGCGGCCGAGCACCCGACAGAGTGCTTGTCCCCACAGGAGACGGCTGCATCATAGGCGGTGTGTTCAAGGGATTCAAGGATCTTCTTCAATTCGGCCTGATCGACAGAATGCCCCGGATAACAGCGGTACAGGCTGAAGGGAGCAATGCCCTGCACAGAGCCCTCGCCTCCGGCAGCTTTGACAACCGGCCCAGCAGCACTGTAGCCGATTCCATTTCTGTTGATATTCCGCGGAATGGATATACCGCATTGAAATACCTGCAGGAGTATGATGGCGACACGGTCTGTGTTTCTGATCAGGAGATTATTGAAGCCCAGGCTCATCTTTCCGGAAATGCAGGGCTGTTCACAGAGCCCGCAGGTGCCGCCTCCTGGGCAGGTCTTCTGAAATTGAAAGAGACCATTCAACCCGGTGAAACTGTAGTCGTTCTGGCCACAGGCAGCGGATTAAAGGATACAGCTACGGCTCTGAAGGGAATTCAAATGCCGGAAAAAACAATATCGAAAATTGAAGACATAAGGGGATAAATAATGATTGATTACAGCGTGAACAAAGACATTCAGAAACTCAATGCGGAGTACTGCAAGTCCAAAGGGATTAAACTGCCCACACTTGCCATGATGAAAAACCCGGATCTCATTCCCGGTGAAGTAAAGGATAAGCTTAAAAATACAGGGCTCTGGGATATTGACCCGGTCAACCTGTACAGGATCTCCTGGAAGAATGAACCTGTGAGCAGCGGCGGACTTTTCGGCAAAGTGAACCATATTGTACTGCCCGAAGCCCTGACCGGGACCAAGGCCAAGATCATTGCCATCACCGGAAAGTGGTTTCCCACAGGAGCCCATAAGGTCGGAGCCACCTTCGGCTGTCTGGCCCCCCGTCTGATTACAGGACAGTTCAACCCCCGTTCCACCAAGGCGGTCTGGCCCTCAACAGGCAACTACTGCCGGGGAGGAGCCTATATTTCCGCCCTTCTGGCCTGTGATGCCATCGCCATCCTCCCTGAGGAGATGAGTGAAGAACGATTCAACTGGCTGAAAAGTGTGGCCGGAGAAATCATCGCCACCCCCGGTTCTGAATCCAATGTTAAGGAAATCTTCGATAAATGCTGGGAGCTGAGAGAATCCGGTGAGGATCTGAGAATATTCAACCAGTTTGATGAGCTGGGCAATCCCCTGTGGCACTACAATGTAACAGGATCAGCCATCGAAGAGATGCTGGGATACTATATGAAGGAAGGGGACAAATTTGCCGGTTATATCTCTTCATCCGGTTCGGGAGGAACCCTGGCCGCAGGAAGTTATCTGAAAACGAAATTTCCCCACAGCAAGATTGTGGCTGCGGAAGCCCTGCAGTGCCCCACTCTTCTGAACAACGGATACGGCGCCCACAGAATCGAAGGCATCGGCGACAAGCATGTTCCCTGGGTCCACAACTGTAAGGATACGGATTTTGTTTCAGCTGTGGATGATGAAGATCCCATGAGACTGATCCGCCTGTTTAACGAAGAGATCGGACGGGATGTTCTGAAATCCAACGGTGTTGACGCCTCCCTGGTTGAACAGCTCGACCTGCTGGGAATCTCGGGTGTGGCCAATGTTCTGGCGGCCATCAAGTTCGCCAAATACAATGAACTGACAGAGAAAGATTATGTTGTCACAATCGCCACCGACTCCATGGAACTCTATGGTTCCCGTATCCAGGAGCTGGCCGATGCCAGAGGCGCCTACAGCAATGCTCAGGCGGAAAGGGATATGGAGCTCCTTCTGGGACAGACCTTTGACCACACCAAAGAACTGAACTACTACGATAGAAAATCCATCCACAACCTGAAATATTTCACATGGATCGAGCAGCAGGGACGGGAACTCTCCGAACTGAACGCCCAGTGGTACGACCATGACAATTACTGGTACGGCACCCTGGGTCAGGCCGATGAAATTGACTCAAAGATTGAAGAGTTCAATGAAATGATCGACAAAAGCTGATCACATTGTTCAGCTGCGGCGGATAAGCCCCCCGGATGTCATCCGCCGCCTGGAAGATTACACATTAAAGGAAGGACTATGACAGATATAATGCGTCCGGTCTCCTTTGGAGAACTGGTTAACAGAACATTCTCGGAAATAGCCAAAGAGGGAACCGTTTTCAGTTTCAACAAAGAACTGAACGGCAGTGACGGAACAGGCCACACCCCCCTGGAACTCTTTGGAGAGACCGCAGCCACTCCCGTGGGACCTGCAGCCGGTCCCCATACACAGCTGGCTCAGAACATTGTGACCTCCTGGGCAGCGGGAGCCCGCTTTTTTGAACTGAAAACCGTGCAGATCATGGATACCCTGGAAATTGAAAAGCCCTGTATCGATGCAGAGGATGAGGGGTTCAACACCGAATGGTCCACCGAATACACCCTGGACAAGGCCTATGACGAATACCTGAAAGCCTGGTTTCTGCTCCATATGATGGAGGCCCTGTATGAGAACCATCCCGAACGGCAGTTTATCTTCAATATGTCTGTGGGATACGATCTGAAAGGGATTCAGAATCCCCGGATGGATCAGTTTATCAACAGACTGATGGACAGCGGAGCAGAGGAAAAATTCCGGCAGTACAAACAGGAACTGGACGCTCTGGCCTCTGATCCCTCTTTCCTGAAGGGTACCGGCCTGGAAGAGAAAGCTGACAGACTCAAAGGTCTGGCTGACCGGATTTCTCCCCGGTTGTGCCGCTCCATGACCCTCAGTACCATGCACGGCTGTCCTCCTGAAGAGATTGAAAAAATCGCCGTCTATCTTCTGACAGAAAAAAAGATCCATACCTTTGTCAAACTGAATCCCACACTTCTGGGATTTGATACGGTCCGTTCCATTCTGGATGAGCTGGGTTTTGATTATGTGGGCCTGAAGCCCGAGAGTTTTGACCATGACCTGCAGTACCCCGATGCGGTTGCCATGCTCACCAGGCTTATTGCCCTGGCAGAAAAGCAGGGACTCAGCTTCGGCGTCAAGCTGACCAACACTCTGGGCTCCGTGAATAACAAGGGAGCTCTCCCGGGTGAAGAGATGTATATGTCAGGAAGAGCCCTCTTCCCCATCTCCATTCAGGTAGCCCTGAAACTGAGCCGGGAATTTGACGGCAGCCTTCCCATCTCCTTCTCAGGGGGCGCTTCGGTTCTGAATATGAAAGAACTGATTGAGACGGGAATCAGACCGGTCACCATGGCTACAGAGATGCTGAAACCCGGCGGATACGGCCGGATGGCCCAGGCTGTGGAAAAAGCGAAAGAAGCAGCAGACTGGAACAGAACCTCCATTGACCTGCAGGCTCTGGAAGCCCTGGCGGCCAAAGCCATGAAGGCTCCTGAATACAAGAAGGACTGGAGAGGGACCGATGCCATCAGCACAGAAGAGGAACTGCCTCTGTATGACTGTGCCGTGGCCCCCTGTAAAACCGCCTGTGCCATACATCAGGATGTTCCCGAATACCTCAGACTGGTTGGAATGGGACGCTATGCCGATGCCCTGGAGGTGATCTACAACAAGAACCCCCTCCCCTTTATTACCGGCTGGATCTGTGACCACAAATGCCACTACAACTGTACCCGCCTGGACTATGACGGCACCGTCAAGATCCGGGAAATGAAAAAAATTGCCGCTCAGCAGGGATTTGACGAATACCTGAAGCGCTTTAACGAACCCGGGACAGGAGTGAAGAAAAAAGCGGCCATCATCGGCGCCGGACCTGCCGGACTGGCGGCAGCCTACTTCCTCAGAAAGGGAGGTATGGAGGTGTCTGTATTCGAAAGAGAGGACGGCCCCGGCGGCGTGATCCGCAATGTGCTCCCCTCCTTCAGAATGCCCCCGGATCAGATTGAAAAGGATATGGACTTTATTAAAATGCACGGAGTGGATTTCCACTTTGGTGTAAAGGATATCAGTGTCCCGGATCTGAAGGCCAAGGGCTATGACTCCGTCCTGATTGCCATCGGTGCGGAAAAAGACAGAGACATCGGTCTTTCAGGGGGACGCGTTATGACCTCTCTGGAATTCCTGGAAAAATTCAGACACGACCCGGAAGGCTGTAATCTGGGTGAGAACGTCGCCATTGTGGGCGGCGGCAATACGGCCATGGACTCCGCACGCTCTGCGGTCAGAGCCCCGGGTGTGAAAAAGGTCAGAGTCATCTACAGACGGACTCTGAAGGAAATGCCCGCAGACAGGGAAGAGTACTATGATGCCAGTGATGAGGGCATCAGCTTCCACTTTCTCAGAAATCCTGCCGCCTTTACCGGAGACGGTCAGCTCAGCTGTTCTGTCATGGAGCTGGGCGAACCGGATGAGTCAGGCAGAAGACGTCCCGTCCAGACAGACAAAACAGAATCCTTCCCGGTGGATACTCTGATCACGGCCATCGGCGAAACCGTGGACAACGATATGCTCCGGACGATGGGTCTGCCCCTGGAGGGCCAATGGGCAAAACTGGATGAAAAAACCCATGAAACAGAACTCCCCGGAGTCTATCTGGTGGGTGATGCCCAGAGCGGTCCCGACTCCATTGTGGGAGCCATGGGCAGTGCCAGAAAGTCGGTCAACGCCATCCTGGCATCCGAAGCTGTAGAGCTTCCGGCTCTTGAAGCCGAAAAACTGGACGGCCAAGAGCGGAAAGACCTGCTGAGCCGGAAAAGCAGAATGATCTCCACAGCAGAGAACCCCGATGAGTTTGCCGCCTGGGCCGCCAATGAGGCCAGCCGCTGTCTGCAGTGTGATGTGGTGTGCAACAAATGTGTGGATGTGTGTCCCAACCGGGCCAATGTGGTCATTAAAAGTGAAACAGGCTTCGGTCAGGAGACCCAGATACTCCATGTGGATGCCTACTGTAACGAATGCGGCAACTGTGCCCAGTTCTGCCCCTGGGAAGGACGCCCCTACAAGGACAAGATTACCGTATTCAGCACCATGGAAGATTTCGAAAGCAGTGACAACAACGGCTTTATCCTGTCGGGCAGTGGGATTACCCTGCGGCAGAGCGGCAGTACCTTCAAACTGAACTGGGACGGTAAGGAACTCAGCGGTGCGATTCCCGGCGGAGACGACGGCAAGCGGACGGCTGTTCTGCTCAAAACAATTCTGAAGGATTACAGCTGGTATCAGGGAGCTGTGGAGGATTAATATGCTGATTATTAAAAACGCGACAGTAGTCAACTTCTCACCCCCTGAAGTGCATCAGGGATGGGATATCGTAATAGAATCGGATCAGATTGCCGCTGCCGGCCCCGGAGCCTCTGAAGGTCTCACCGCCGATGAAGTCTGGGATCTGAAGGGCGGGATCGTCCACCCCGGCCTGGTCTGCAGCCACAACCATTTTTATTCGGGTCTGGCCAGAGGAATTCTGGCGGACATTCCTCCTTCACCCGATTTTATCTCGGTGTTGAAAAATCTCTGGTGGCGTCTGGACAGGGGCATTGACCGGGAAATTCTTAAATCCAGCGGGGAGATCTGCTGCCTGGATGCCATCCGGAACGGTTCCACATCGGTTATCGATCATCATGCCTCTCCCGCCTTTATCGACGGCTCCCTTTCAGTCCTGAAAGAGGCCTTTGAAAAAACCGGCCTGAGGGGTATGAGCTGTTATGAAACCAGCGACAGGAACGGCCTGGAAGAGATGAAAGCCGGTGTGGCTGAAAACATCCGCATGGCCGAAGAGATTGACAGAGAAAAGGCTGAGGGAACCTGGAAGGGGCTCTTTGACTGCCACATCGGCGGACATGCCCCCTTTACGGTGCCCGAAGAAGGACTCAAACTCCTGGCGGATGCTGTTGAATCCACAGGAAGGGGCTTCCATATCCATGTGGCGGAAGACCGCTATGATGTGGCCCATTCCCATCACCATTACGGTGAAGATCTGCTGGTCAGACTGGACCGGCACGGACTTCTGAACAGCAAGGCCATTATTGCCCACGGTCTTTATCTGTCTGAGGAGGAACGGAAGATACTGGATGAAAGGAACAGCTTTCTCGCGGTCAATTTCCGCTCCAATATGAACAACAATGTGGGTTCCCAGAAGTATATCGGTTCTGTAAAAAATGCAGCCCTCGGAACTGACGGAATCGGAACAGATATGTGGGAAGAGTTCAAATTCGCCTACTTCAAACACAAGGACGAAGGCGGTCCTCTGTGGCCGGGAGACTTCCTTGGTTTTCTCCACAACGGAAATACAATTCTGGAACGGAATTTCGACAGTCGGTTCGGCAGAATTGAGAAGGGATATACGGCAGACCTTGTGGTCTCAGACTATAGCCCCCCCACCCCCCTCAAGGCTGAAAATATTGCCGGACACATTGCCTTCGGCCAGTCGGCCTCATCGGTCCGTTCTGTGGTGATCGGCGGGAATGTGGTACTCAGAGACAGGGAGTTCCCCTTTGACACAGGCACCCTGTACGAAGAAGCCCGGGAGAATGCCGCAAGACTCTGGGAGAATATGAACTCTATTGCCCCGTAAGCTCCCCTTAGGGAGCCAGGGAAACCGGTGTTCTGCTAAAGGCCCGGAGAGATACAAAAAAACAGCTGATAACGACGGAGTAAGAGCTTACTCCGCACAAGGAGAAAAAAAAACATGAGCATTGAAAAAGAGATTCTGGCCAAAGCCGAAGAATACAGAGACTATACAGCCAAGGTGCTGTCTGAAATGGTAAAAATAAAATCCTACAGCAGTGAAGAAGAGGCTGTCTGCCGCAAAATAAAAGAGATGTGTGAAGAAGCCGGTTTTGATGAAGTGTACTTCGACGGACTGGGTTCTGTCGTCGGCCGTGTGGGAAAGGGGCCCAAAATCCTGGCCTTTGACGCCCATATCGATACGGTTACTACCGGTGATCTGTCGGCCTGGGAAAAAGATCCCTTCTCCGGCGAGATTGATGACACCTACGTCTGGGGACGGGGCAGCTCGGACCAGAAAGGGGGCGCCGCCTCCATGGTTACAGCCGGTAGGATTCTGAAAGACCTGGGATATGACAAGGATTACTCTGTCTACTTCACATTTACGGTTATGGAAGAAGACTGTGACGGCATGTGCTGGAAGTATCTGATTGAAGAAGAAAAACTGGTACCCGACTTTGCCGTTTCCACCGAGCCCACAAGCTGCCGCCTCTACAGAGGTCACAGAGGAAGGATGGAAATGGTGGTGACCATCAAGGGAGTCTCCAGCCACGGGTCCGCCCCCGAACGGGGAGTCAGCGCCGCTTACAAAGCCAGCCGTGCCGCCCTGGCCATGGAAAAACTGAATGCCGATCTTCAGCCTGATGATGATAATTTTCTGGGGAAAGGAACCATCGTTGTCTCTGAAATGAAGGTAAACGGCCCCTCCCAGTGTGCCGTTCCCGATCAGGCCATGCTCTATCTGGACCGCCGCCTCACCTGGGGAGAAGATGCCGATCTGGCTATTCGTCAGGTAAAAGAGTATATAACCGAAGCTCTGGGTGAAGAGCCTGAGTCTGTCACCATGCCCGACTACACAAAGAGAGGATGGAAAAATACGGACTACGGCCAGGAGCTCTACTTCCCCACATGGAAGATCGACGAAGATCACAAACTGGTAACAGACGGTGTGGACGCCTACAGCGCCCTCTACGGAAAAAAACCTGTTGTTGACAAGTGGACCTTCTCCACAAATGGTGTGGCTATCTGCGGCCGTCACAAGATTCCCATGATCGGCTTCGGTCCCGGAGATGAAAAAGAGGCCCATGCCCCCAACGAAAAAAACAGAGTGGAAGATCTTGTGATCTGTTCAGCCTTTTACGCCATGCTGGCCTATAAGATCTGACAGTCCTCAGACTGAGTACTTAATTAAAATAGAACGGCGGTTCGGGAGTTTCGCTCTGATCCGCCGTTTTTTTATTTTCCCTGAATCAGAAGAGATGTTTTATAGGTAATAACCCGTGTTTTTTTACCCTGCTGCTTCATGACATACATTCGCTGATCGGCTACCTTGATCAGCTCTTCCAGGGTTGAGCCGTCCGAGGGGAATTCAGCCGTACCAAAGCTGAAACGGCAGGGAACCTGTCCCTCGGGAACATTGAAGGTACGGGGATTGTTGTAAAATTCCTGGAATCGGGCTTCCAGATTTATCCTGTCAGTATCATGAAAGACGGCGGTGAACTCATCCCCTCCGATCCGTCCCAGTATATCCGAATCCCTGAAGGAGTCTTTCAGCAGTGTACTGAAGCAGCGGATCATATCATCCCCCGCATCATGGCCCCAGAAGTCGTTCACAGGCTTCAGAGAATCCAGATCTGCCAGAAGAATAACCAGAGATTCACTGTTGCGGCCGGCCCGGCTCATAGCGGCATTTGCCTGCTCCTGAAAATAGTGCCTGTTGCTCAGGGAAGTCAGGCTGTCAAAGCGGGACAGCCCCAGGACCTTCTGATACAGTTCCTGTTTATCCAGAATAACCGCCAGCTGCTCATTCAGATATTCCATAACCTCAATATCCTCTTCCCTGAAAGAGTTGTTAGTGAAGCTGTCCATGGAAAATATCCCCAGAAGCTTTCCCCCTCTGGTAATGGGAGATCCCAGAAAAGACTGAACCGATTTTCCTGATTTAGTGGGAAGAAGGGGAGGAAAATCCCCCCGGGCAATTAGCTGTTGAAGATCATTGATGATTATGGCATCCTGAGGAATGCCCCCGGCTTCCTGATACATAAAAGTTGTATCCAGAGGGAAGGAGTATCCTGTCATCTTCTCAGCCACATAGCCGTAACAGGCGGTGACAGTAAGCATGCCGTCCTTATGCAGGAGTATGGTTCCGCAGTCAGCATTTTTGATAACAGTGGGTATTTTTTCCAGAACAAACTCTAGAAGGCTTTCCAGGTCCGGGATGGAGAGAATGGCGTGGTTGATTTCCAGTACCAGTTCCTTGATATCCAGGAGGCGTCTTATTCTCCGGTCCGCTCTGTTCTGCTCCGTATTATCCAGTATAAAGCCGGCTACCCCCTTCACTTCTGAAGTGACAGAATCCAGATCGGGAGCCTTGTGAATCGACAGATCCCTGTTTCTGCCGTCTTTAAAATACACTTCATCCTTATAAATCTGTACTTCCTTGTTGCGTATCAGTTCCTCATCGCTTTGACTGATAGAATCGGCCTGCTCCCGGTCATACACATCATAGACAGTCTTGCCCTTCAGATTACGGTCCCTGGCGGAAACAAGCTTGGCAAAGGCCCGGTTATAAAACTGATACTCCCCCTTTCTGTTCTTGTAGTAGACAGGCAGGGGAATCAGATTGATAAGGGTATCAAGGAAATTCCGGCTCTCCTTCAGATCTTTCTGCAGAATAACAGACTCATTGATATTCCTGAGATTACCCATGACTCCGACAATTTTCTTACCTTCCTTCAGATAGGTACCGGAGATCCGCATCCAGGGAGAGTCATAGCCCGTATTCTTCAATTGGAAGTCATAGTCATCTGCGGTTCTCTGTCTGACAAAAGCCTTTATGATTTTAAACAGATGATTGGCTTCTTCATGGGAAAGGTGCTCCTGCATAATGGGATACAGGCTTCGTCCATAACTGGTAGTGCCGGGAAGGATTCTCAGGATATTGGGGGTTAGAAGAATGCGGTTTTTCCTAAGATCCCAAAACCAGGGGAAAACACCGGCATCACAGAGAGTTCTGTCATATTCAGGAGTAAGATACTCACCGGAACCGATGGGTATTTTATCGGTCAGGACTATCTC
>JAQQAM010000188.1 GCA_028532905.1 Spirochaetales bacterium | reverse complement strand
CCCCCCCCCCCCCCCACCCCCCCCCACCCTTCATCACCACGAGGTCATACTAGATTCTCGAGAGTGACTGGAGTTAATACGTGTGCTATTACGATCTCAGTCTGTAGCGGCGGATCTGGGGTATAAAGACCCCCTTTACTTCTCCAAACAGTTCAAATCGGTATGCGGTCTCTCTCCCAATAAGTACAAAAAACAGCAGGAATTTCCATAAATTCAGCATTTTCCTCATAAACCGCATCCTTTTAACAGGGGATATGCTGTTTACAGACAGTCTTCCGGGACTGCTGAAAACTGTTTATGAGGTAATCCAATGAGTACTATAACCAAAAGGGATGTTGTAAAAACCGTTCTGGACGGCAAAAAACCTCCCTATGTTCCCTGGTCTTTCCGCTTCACCCATGAGGCCATTGATAAACTGGAGAAACATTTCGGCCCCCAGTGGGAGAAAGAACTGGGCAATCACTACACCGAGCTGGGCAGCGACATCGGTTTTTTTGATGACCTGGGGGGCAGCCGCTTCAAAGACCTGTTCGGGGTTGTCTGGGACAGAACTGTGGAAAAAGACATCGGTCTTCCCGAAGAAGTGGTTCTTAAAGAACCAAGCCTGGAAGGATACACATTTCCCGATCCCCATGATCACCGCTTTTTTGATGATATTCCTTCCAAAATTGAGGCAGATCCTGACCGTTTCAGAGTCTTCTGTATCGGCTTTTCCCTGTATGAAAGAGCCTGGTCTCTCAGGGGTATCGAGAATCTTCTGATGGACTTCTATGACAACCCTGATTTTGTCAATGAACTTTTCGGAGCCATCGTTGACTACAATATAGCCCAAATAGAAAAAGCCTGTACCTACGACATAGACGCCATCTACTTCGGAGATGACTGGGGCCAGCAGTACGGTCTGATTATGGGACCCGATCTCTGGCGGGAAATGATTTTTCCCCATCTGAAGAGGATGTACAAGGCCGTTCTGGACCAGGGGAAATATATTCTGATTCACTCCTGCGGCGATGTGGATGAGGTCTTCCCCGATCTGGTGGAAATCGGACTCAAGTGTTTCAATCCCTTCCAGCCCGAGGTTATGGATATTGATGAGCTGATCAAAGAGTACCGGGGACGGCTCTCCTTCTGGGGCGGCCTTTCCACTCAGAAAACCCTTCCCTTCGGAACAGAAGAGGACGTACGGAAAGAGACAAAACACCTTCTGGAAATGGGAGCCGACGGCAGCTATATTCTGTCTCCCTCCCATGCTGTGGAAGGGGATGTGTCCCTCGAAAATATTCTGGCATTTGTTGAGGAAGTTAAGGCTCAGCCCAACCTTCCTGCGGATTTTAAATAACAGTGTCCTGCCCTGTTCCCGGAAGAGCAGGGCAATTTTTTTCATGCAAATATGAGCGGTTTAAGAGGGTATGAGATAGATTCAGACCTGCCGCCGGGCAGAACAGATTGAGAAAAGGAGTTAGAAAATGGTAGATCCGAAAACCCTGGTTGAAGAACAGGAGTGGTACACACCGGAGATTGACAGAAAAGAGCTGAAAGGCCTGATGAAAAAGGATAATTATCACGCTCTGTATATGGTGGGGCTGTGGGTTCTCCTGCTGGGAGCCACAGGATATCTGGCATTTATGAGCCTTGGTACGGCCTGGGTCATACCGGCCTTTTTTCTGTACGGAGTACTTTATTCCGCCTGTGATGCCCGCTGGCATGAGAGTTCCCACGGTACTGTTTTCAGAACCCCCTGGCTCAATGATCTTCTCCACTTCTGGTCCACTGCCATGCAGCAGAGGGATATTGTGTTTACCCACTGGTCTCATGTGAGACACCACTCCTATACGGTTATTAACGGAGTCGATCTGGAGATCACCGTTCCCAGACCTCCGAAGTTTTTCCCCCAGATAATAAATTTCTTCAATATTCAGCAGGGTATCCATTACATCCGCATACTGATTCTCCACAGCCTGGGGATTGTCAGCAAAGAAGCCAAAATCTGTGTACCCGAGGAGGAGTATAAAAAGATGTTCTTCTGGGCCCGGCTCAGTATGATCACCCAGATTATTCCCATCGCCCTCTCTCTTTATCTCGGATCCTGGCTGCCTGTCCTGTTTTACGGTCTGCCCCGTTTTTACGGCGCCCCTCTACAGTGGATGTTTATCCTCCAGCAGCATGCGGGACTGGAAGAGGATGTCTGGGATCACAGACGGAATTCGAGAACCGTTAAGGTTAATCCGTTTTTTGCCTTCCTCTTTATGAATATGCAGTACCATATTGAGCATCATATGTATCCCTTAATGCCCTTTCATGCCCTGCCCAAGCTGCACAAAAAAATTGTCAGTCAGGAACCTGTGCCCTATAAGGGGATGTGGCAGGTTTATAAAGAGATGATTCCCGCACTGTTCAGACAGAAAAAGGACACTTCCTATTTTATTGAGCGTCCCCTTCCGGAAGCTTCAGAAAAGGCTTCCTCTGACAGAAGCTCTGAGAACCGGGAAGCTGTTGCCGAGGGGGACTGGATACGGGTCTGTGCCGAAGGGGACATTGATGAAATGGATGTGATTCCCTTTGAATACAAGGGAGAAAGCTACGCCGTCTTTAATCTGGCCGAAAAGGGCTATTATGCCACAGAAGGTCTGTGTACCCATGAACAGGCTCCCCTGGGCAACGGTGTTGTGGAAGACAACTGCCGGGTTGCCTGCCCCAAACACAATGCGCGTTTTGATATTCTCAGTGGAAAGGCTCTGACCAGACCGGCTCAGACGGACTTGAAAACCTATCCCGCCAAGGCCGAGAAGGGGAGTGTGTTTATTAAAATCTGAAACTGACAGTCCTTCGGGGTTGAACAACAATAAATATGAGGTAAATCTATGAACACTATGTCCAAAAGGGATGTTGTTAAAACAGTGCTGGACGGCAGGAAACCGCCTTATGTTCCCTGGTCCTTCAGCTTTACCTGTGAGGCGATTGAGAAACTGGAAAAGCACTATGGTCCCCAGTGGGAGAAGGCTCTGGGGAATCACTTCACATCGCTGGGAAGTTCCGTTGGTTTTTTTGATGACCTGGGAGCCGGACGGTTCAGGGATGTATTTGGGGTTGTCTGGGACCGGTCGGTGGAAAAAGACATTGGTCTTCCCGAAGAGGTGGTCTTGAAAAAGCCTACTCTTGAGGATTACACCTTTCCCGATCCCCGGGATGAGCGTTTTTTTAATGATATTCCCGCCAGGATTGAGGCTGATCCTGACCGCTTCAGAGTCTTCTGTATCGGGTTCTCCCTGTATGAGAGGGCCTGGTCTCTCAGAGGGGTTGAGAATCTTCTGATGGACTTTTATGACAACCCTGATTTTGTTAATAACTTATTCGGGTCTATTGTGGATTACAATATTGCCCAGATTGAGAAAGCCTGTACCTATGATATAGATGCCATCTACTTCGGTGATGACTGGGGACAGCAGCATGGATTGATCATGGGACCTGATCTCTGGCGGGAAATGATTTATCCCCACCTGAAAAGAATGTATAAAGCTGTTCTGGATCAGGGGAAATATATTCTGATTCACTCCTGCGGCGATGTGGATGAAGTATTTCCCGATCTGGTTGAGATCGGGCTGAAGTGTTTCAATCCCTTTCAGCCTGAAGTCATGGATATTGATGCGCTTATCAAAGAGTATCGGGGCCGGCTCTCCTTCTGGGGAGGCCTCTCTACTCAAAAAACCCTCCCCTTCGGTACGGTAGAAGAGGTAAGGAATGAGACAAAACACCTTCTGGAACTGGGCGCTGAGGGCGGATATATCCTGTCCCCCTCCCATGCTGTAGAAGGGGATGTGTCTCTTGAGAATATCCTGGCTTTTGTCGAGGCAGTGATGGCTCAGCCTAACCTGCCTGCGGGGTTCAAGTAATATTCATTTCTCATGTCGCCATCCTGTCTCTGCCCTTGAGCACGCTATCGGAAAGGACGGCAGAAAAAAAGCAGCCCGTACTCCCGGGCTGCTTCATGTAATCTCTTCTAAGGTAAGACCTTATCTTTTTATGCTGTAGAAAGCATCCCAGCCGGCATAGCTGGATCGTCCTTCCAGATCATCCTCAATCCGCATCAACTGATTGTACTTGGCCACTCTGTCCGAGCGGCTCATGGAACCGGTTTTTATCTGTCCGGTTTCCAGGGCAACAACCAGGTCGGCGATTGTTGTATCAGAGGTTTCTCCGGAACGGTGCGAAATGATGGCTGTGTAGCCGGCCCGTTTGGCCATTTCTACGGCCTCATAGGTTTCGGTCAGGGTTCCGATCTGGTTCACCTTGATCAGGATGGAGTTCCCTATGCCTTTCTCAATTCCTTCCTTGAGTCTCACTGTATTGGTTACAAACAGGTCGTCACCTACAAGCTGAACCTTGTCTCCGATCTTGTCGGTCAGAACCTTCCAGCCGTCCCAGTCGTCCTCATTCATTCCGTCTTCGATGGAGATAATGGGGTAGCGCTCACACCAGTCGGCCCAGAAATCGGCCATCTGTTCACTGGTCAGTTTTTCTCCGGTAGACCATTTCAGTTCGTAGATATAGGAACCGTCCGCCTGTTTTTCAGAAAACTCGGAGGACGCGGGGTCCAGGGCGATCATCACATCTTTACCCGGTTCCAATCCTGCGTTTTTGATGGCATTCATTATAAATTCCAGGCCCTCTTCGTTGGACTTGAAGTTGGGAGCAAATCCTCCCTCATCCCCCACAGCCGTGGAGAGTCCTGCTTCCTTCAGCAGGGATTTGAGATTATGGAAGATCTCTGCAATCCACCGTACCGCTTCCCGGATGGAATCAGCACCCACGGGCATGACCATAAACTCCTGAAAGTCTACGGAATTGTCTGCATGGCTGCCGCCGTTAATAATATTGGCCATGGGAACAGGAAGAACATTGGCATGATAGGTTCCCAGGTATTTAAAAAGATCAATCTCCAGATGCTGTGCTGCCGCCCGGGCAGTTGCCATGGACACACCAAGAATGGCGTTGGCACCCAGTTTGGCTTTGTTATCTGTTCCGTCCAGTTCGATCATGGTTCTGTCCACATCCACCTGATTCAGGGCGCTCAGTCCGATAACCGCATCTGCAATGACTGTATTCACATTTTCAACAGCCTTGAGAACTCCCTTTCCAAGGTAGCGTTTTTTATCTCCGTCTCTCAGCTCAACAGCCTCATGAACTCCGGTGGAGGCTCCTGAAGGTACAGCCGCTCTTCCAAATGAGCCGTCTGCCAGCATTACATCCACTTCCAATGTGGGATTTCCTCTGGAATCGAGGATCTCACGTGCCTCAACGTATTCAATCGTGTCCATTGATAACTCCTTCTCGTTTTACCGGATTACCGGTTCTTCATTACTAAAATATGGTGACTGCAGGATTAAATGTCAAATCTGCAGTGTTAAAATAATATGAATAGAATTATGAACATCTAATAAAATATGTCAATCCTAATGAAAGACTTTCCTTGACCTCCGTGAGGGGGCACACTAAAATGTCTGTGATGAAGTACTCCAGACTTATCGGGAAAACGAGCCGGGCCGGTTCCATTCCCCAGCAGTCAAATGTGACATTGGAAGGTTATTCTCTTCTTCTCAGAGCCGGTTTTGTACATGTTCTGGGTCAGGGACTGATCAGTTATCTGCCCATGGGAAAACGGGTTATGGAGAAACTGAAAGCTCTCATAGCCGAAGAGATGGATGCCCTGGAAGGGGAGGAATTTCTGGCTCCCCTGGTCAACCCGGTGGCTATCTGGAACAAATCGGGACGCAGCAGGATGAAGGATAATCCTCTGGTGACCTTCAAGGACAAGAAGGGGAGAACCCTGGTTCTCTCGCCCACCCATGAAGAAGCCGCTGTGGAGATGATCCGGTCTGTTGTCTCCTCCTATAAAGATTTTCCTCTTTTTATATATCAGTTCCAGAGTAAATTCAGGGATGAAGCCCGTACCCGTCTGGGATTGGTGCGGGTCAAAGAATTTGTCATGAAAGACGGTTACTCTTTTCATCGGGGCCCTGTGGATCTGAATAATTTCTTTCCCCGCATGTTTAATGCCTATCAGCGTATTTTTGACAAATGCTCCGTGCCGGTAATTCCTGCCGAATCGGGTGTGGGGATTATGGGCGGATCAAAGGCTTATGAATTTCTGTACCCCCACGAACAGGGGCGGGATTTTGTTATGAAATGCCCCTCCTGCGGGTACAGGGCAAACCGTTCAGTTGCGGTGGGAGTAAAAAGTTCACAGCCTGAAATCCCCAGAGGTCTGGCCCGTGTGGAAACCAGTGACTGCAGCGATCTGGACTGTCTTTCCAGGCAGCTGGATCTGCCTCTGTCTAAAATGATAAAACCCAGAGTGTATGAATCTGAAAAAGGTCCGGTTATGGCTGTTGTCCGGGGAGATTATGATGTCTCTCTGGATAAACTGAATGCGGTACTGGGATTTGCTGTGGGAAAACCTGCCGGAGATGAAACTCTTAAGGCTTACAATCTGATCCCCGGATATATGTCACCTGTCTCTCTGCCCGATGGGGTACGGGTGATTGTGGATGATGCTGTGGTCAATACGCCGAACCTTGTGATGGGTGTCAATCAGGAGGGGTATCATTATATAAATGCCAACTTCGGCCGTGATTTTGATATTCCCCCCAGTGCCGATATCGCCCAGCTGAATAAGGGTGACCTCTGTCTGGACTGCGGCAGACCCCTGGAGTCGGTGAAAGCCATCGAACTGGGGAATATTTTCAAACTGGATGACTACTATACCAGACGAATGGATTTTTCCTTTGAGGATGACAAAGGACGCAAGATATATCCCTATATGGGAGCCTATGGAATGGGACTCGGTCGGCTGATGGCCTGCATTGCCGAAAGCAACAGGGATGAGAAGGGTCTTATCTGGCCAAAAGCCCTGGCTCCTTATACCTATTACATTATGGGTATAGGCCGTTCTCCGAGAATCAGACAGGCGGTGGATGAACTGGCCCGGGAACTCGGTGAAAAAGATGTTATTGTGGACGACAGAACCGAATCCATCGGTGTGAAATTCAGAGATGCGGATATCCTGGGAATCCCTCTGCGGATTGTTGTGGGCCGCCGATTTCTTGAAAATAACGAACTGGAACTGAAAGACAGAAAAACAGGGGACAAATGGTTTATTCCCCGGGACAGCCTGTCGGAAGAACTGAAAAAATGGAGCAGCACCGGTGAGTAAAGAGTTCAAGCTCAGTTCGGAACTGATGGATCAGATCATCTTTGCAATGGAAAATCAGAAAGAAACTTTTCTTCTGGATACAGAAACCCTCCTTCTCAGAACAGAGTCATCTGTAGAGCCTTCTGACGGAGAGACACTGATTCCTCTTCCCGACTGGACTCCCAGCGACGGTTATCAGCTGATGGACAGTTTTACAGGAACATTGAAAAATCCGGTTTACAGGGAAAGGCTCAGTGAGATTCTCCGTTCCGGCAGAGGCGTGTTCAGGGGATTCAAGAATGTTCTGAAAGAGCGGAGTGACCTGGAAAAAGCCTGGTTTGCCCACAAAGACCGTGAAATGAAAAGACGGGTCCGGGACTGGTATGCCGAACTCTGTGATTACTGGGGTATCCAGTCCATCGGCGAGGAGCCGGAAGAGACGGATGATCTGTTTCTTGATGAGTTCTCCATGGAGGTCTACACTCCCGGTGAGAAAGAGTTCGAGTCCATAAGGGAATCCTTCCGCACAGAGCTTTTTGCTGAAAGTCCTGCCGGGCTGAAGTCTGTTCTGGAAAGACAGAGCTCCTGGTCTGAATCCCTTCCGGATCTTGCCGTCAGGGCCGTCAGCCCGGGGGGAAACAACGGGGGGTATATCTCACTTTTCCTTCAGTCCGAAGAGGACGGTCTATATGGTATTGTTGATGTTCTGTATGTTCTTCCGGAATTCAGAGGTGCGGGTATCGCTGCGGGACTGATGGATTTTCTGGTGGATCACTGTTACCACAACGGCGTTGAGACTCTGCTGATGGTACTGCCTCCTGAAGGTGAAGTTCTCAGGAGGAACCTGGAACGACGGGGGTTCAGGACAGTCGGTCCCTGTCTGCTGCTCAATCTGGAACAGTGGTTCTTTGAGCAGCAGAATCATCTTTAGCTGATCAGAGCAGGGTTTTTCTGTACTCCTCGGCTTCCTGGTGGTTTTTTTCCAGCTCCGCCATGACCTGATCCACAACAAACTGTTTCGGATCCTGATCTTCGGGAGTGTGTTCGATTTTATCCTTGCGGAAATCCTTTCCTCTGACCGGTTCTGAAACACTGAACAGAATAACATCTTCATTAAGGGTGTCTTTTTCCATATCATTGGACTTGCTGGGAACCAGAAGGTTTCCGTTAATGCTGACAAAAGAAACATAGTCAAAGGCTTTCAGGTAAGTATAAATCTCCCGGACACCTTTCTTGGAATCGGGGTCCCAGGGTCTGTATCTTGTCCCCGCGGGAAAGACAACAACAATGCTGCCGTGATATTTTCTGTGGGTAAGCTCCCGCATGGCCGCATGATTGATGGGCAGACTCACTTTTCTGATCTCTGCCAGCTTGTCCGGATCAGTTTCCGCATCAATACTCCGGCTGGGGTAAATGACGATAGTGGTATAGGAATTGGAGAAAGCTGCTGTCAGCCCCCCTGATTCAGAGAGCTTCATCCCCTGTATGGGAAGCAGACGTTCCGCTGCTTCCGGTCCGAGACCTTCTGTTTTCTCCACAAGTCTGAACAGAGCGGGGTAGTCGAAGTTACTGTAATGTTCTACAAGAAGCAGACAGGCTTTTCCCTGTTTAGAGTACTCATTCAGCCTGATAAGGTTTTCCGCCCCCCTCAGGGCACTCCCTTCTTTCATCAGCTTCTCTACAAAATCGCCGATAAGGACGCGATTTTCTTTTACACCCTCCAGATACACATTATCGGGACGGGCTTCATAATCTCCCTTCAGATTGCTCTGCAGGAGAGATACCATTTTCTGAAATTGATCAATAGATATATCCATATAGTATTATAATGCTCCCATTTTCCTGATTTTATCAAGTATAAAACTTTAGAATAACCCGAGGAACAAGGGATTATGGAGCCATGACTCATTCTGCTTTTTTTCCTTCATTTTGGTAGATTTGAACCGTTCTAAACGAATATATAATAAAAAACAGATGTACAGCTGCCGGAAATATAGGCATTTTTCAGGCAAATAAGAATATTGGTTTGGATATAAATACAGGAAATTATCCGAAATGGTGGAATTATTTGGAATAAAACACTTGTTCAAGGTGATATTTATACATTTTATAGAAAAAGCTTAACAGAAAAAGCATGAAAATAACAACATTGACTAATGGTGGAAAGGTTGGTTAAATAGCATGATCGAGGGAAATATACAGATTTAACAATGCAGTTCTATTGGACAGCAGCAGATAAGTTGGAGTATAATTCTCAATTAAATCACACACAAGGAGATAGGTAAGTGAAAAGAAAATTATTTCTTGCTCTCGTGGCACTTATGATGATTCCTATGCTGTTTACCAGCTGCGGGAAAAAAGAAGAAGCTGTCGAGACCGCTGTTGAAGAAGCAGCACCCGCAGGACCGGTTGTAATGAACTGGAACCTGGCAGCAGATCCCAAATACATCGATCCGGGCCTTAACGGCGCGTCTGACGGTGGTGACCTTGCAAGCAACCTTTTTGAAGGTCTTGTCCGCGAAAGAAGCGGTGAAGTCATCCCCGGAATCGCAAAAAGCTGGGAAACTTCTGATGACGGTCTGGTTGTAACCTTCCACCTGAGAGAGTCAAAATGGTCTGACGGATCTCCTCTGACAGCTCATGACTTTGTATACTCATGGAAAAGAGCCATTGAACCTTCCACTGCTTCCGAGTACGGATGGATCTGGCACTACACCAATGTAGTTAATGCAGAAGCCGCCAACAACGGCGAAGTTTCTGTAGATGAAGTAGGAATCAGAGCCGTGGATGACCTCACTTTTGAAGTTACCCTTTCTGCTCCCACTGACTACTTTGTTTCCCTGACTTCTTTCTATCACTTTATGCCCGTAAAACAGTCATCTATTGAAGATGCCAACGGCGGAGACGGAATGTGGATGAAAACTCCCTCCCTCGCCGTTTCCAACGGTGCTTATAAGCTGACTTCCTACAAGGTAGGAGACGGTCTTACTCTCGAAAAGAACGAAAACTACTGGAATACTTCCAAAACCGGTCTGGATATTATCAATGTTAAATTCATTGATTCTGCTTCTACCGGTTACACAGCATACCAGGCTGGTGAATTCGACTTCCTCGATGGTAGTTCTGTTCCCCCCGCGGAAATTCCCGCTCTTGTAGCAGAAAACCCCGAATTCTACGTATTCCCTCTGCTGGGAACCTACTACTATAACTTCAACATGGATCTGGACATGTGGTCTGACTCCAGAGTCAGAAGAGCACTCTCCTACGCCATCGACAGAACTCTGATTGTTGAAACTCTTGGTAGAGGAAATGTTCCCGCCGGTGGTTTCGTACCTCCCGGATTCCCTGACCACGAAGGTAATGACTTCTTTGAAACAGCCGGAACCTATGGTATTTCCATGGACGCCGGTTCTGTAGAAGAAGCCAAAAAGCTTCTTGCTGAAGCCGGATACCCCAACGGAGAAGGTTTCCCCAAATTCACTCTGATGTACAACACATCCGAAGGCCATCAGCTGGTTGCTGAAATGGTTCAGGAAATGTGGAAAACCAATCTGGGTATCTCCTGTGATCTTGAGAACCAGGAATGGGCTGTATTCCAGGACACCAGAAAAGCCGGTGACTACCAGGTATCCCGTGGTGGATGGATTACCGACTTCCTTGACCCCATGGGTCTTCTGGCAATCTTTGTAGACGGAAACGACTACAACGATCCCAACTACAACAATCCTGCATACAACGAAGCCATGGCGAAAGCCTCTTCCAGCAACGGAGCTGCTCACTACGAAGCTCTCTATGCTGCTCAGGACATTCTTATGAAAGATATGCCCATCGTTCCTGTATATCACTATACTGACTACTTCCTCTCCAGCCCCAAACTGAAAGGCTGGGACAGAAGTATGCTGGGTCAGATCGACTTTACAACAGCGTATCTTGCTGACTAATCGTTAATTGATTAACGGGGCTGTCCTTCCGATTCGGAAGGCAGCCCTCTTTTTTCGCAGCCTGAATTATCCTGATGTTCTGAAGTTCTGATGGTTCGGATGCGACATACTGACTTATGTTCCTTTAAACGGAACTTTATTTAGGAGATTTCTGTATGAGAAATTATTTCATACGACGCCTGATTTATTCCCTGCTGACCGTATTAATGATTGCTACGGTCACATTTTTTATGATGCACTCCATTCCAGGCGGCCCTTTTACAAGAGAAAAACCTGTACCCCCGGAAATTATGAGGGTACTTAATGAAAAGTATAAATTGGATCAACCCCTGTACATGCAGTATCTGGACTACATGAAGGGACTTGTCACATTCAATCTGGGACCGTCCTTTTCGAAAGTCGGGATTTCGGTGAATGATCTGATTGTCGAAGGGTTTCCCCAGACGGCCAAAGTGGGATTTTTGGCAGCTCTGCTCATCATTATTATGGGTGTTCCCTTCGGAATTATTTCCGCTTTGAAGCAGAACAGGCCCATCGACTATATTGTTATGTTTATGGCCACCCTGGGGGTCACTATTCCCAGCTTTGTCATAGCCTCTCTGATAATATATTTCTTTGCAGGTAAGCTGGGCTGGATTCCCCCCTTCGGATTATCCACTATGGGCAGTTACATCGGTCCCGTTGTGGCTCTGGCAGGTTATTCTCTGTCATTTGTCACCCGTCTGACCCGTTCCAGTATGCTGGAAGTCCTCCGTCAGGATTATGTCAGAACAGCTCGTGCCAATGGCCTGAGAGAGCTGTCTGTTATCGGCAAACACGCCGTCAAGAATGCCCTGATTCCCGTTATTACCTATATGGGACCCACTATTGCGGCTCTGATGACCGGTTCTTTTGTTGTGGAACGTATTTTTGCCATTCCCGGAATCGGCCGCTACTTTGTAGAATCCGTTTCCAACCGTGACTATACCGTTATTATGGGAATCACCGTCATTTATGCCGCCTTCTACGTACTGATGGTTCTTCTGGTGGACATGGCCTATGCCCTTATTGATCCGCGTATCAGGTTTGAAAAGGAGAGCAAATAAACCATGGATTCCAGTAAGTTTACATTTATAGATAAAAGCGTAACGGAAATTCCCGAGAAAATGCGCCCCAGTCTCACCTACTGGCAGGATGCCTGGAGACGCCTTAAAAATCACAAAATGGCCATGGCCGGACTGGTGGGCGTTGTTATCATTGTTATGATCGCTGTTTTCGGACCTTTCTTTTTCAGTAAATCCTACTCCGATCAGAACCTTGACTATGCCAATGTTCCCCCCCGGCTCACCATTTATCAGCTGGAAGAGGGGTATAACGTATTTCTGACCAGAGACTACAAGCTTCTTCAGGTTTCAGACAAAGGTGAAATCATCAGCCGTCTGAAAAGGACCAAGACGGACCCCATCAAGAAGCACTATACCTATGAAGACAAGGAAAGCGGAATCTCTGTGGTTCTTGATTTTTCCTATAATCTGCTTCCCGATAAAATGGGATATCCCTATGACTACACCTTTATTTACGGTGGTGAGGAGATTATCAATCCTCTGAAGAAGGTCGGTAACAGAACCTATCCCTTCGGCAGTGATATTCTGGGGCGTGATCTGATGATCCGCGTTGTATACGGTGCCCGGATTTCTCTGACAGTCGCCCTGGTAGCATCCCTGGTAAACCTCTTTATCGGTGTTGTCTACGGAAGTGCCGCCGGTTATGAAGGGGGCAGAACCGACACAGTTATGATGAGATTTGTGGATATTCTGAACTCCATTCCTCTGGTACTGTATGTTATTCTGATAATGGTTGTTGTGGGAAACAGAGGACTCTGGACCATGATTATCGCTCTGGGATCGGTGTACTGGGTGGTTATGGCCCGTTTGGTCAGAGGGCAGGTTCTCAGCCTGAAAAATCAGGAATTTGTACTGGCAGCCCAGGCTCTGGGAGTTTCCAAAAGACAGATTATCTTCAGACATCTGATTCCCAACGCCATGGGACCCATCATCGTATCCATGACCATGATGATCCCCTCTGCCGTATTTACAGAAGCCTTTATCGGTTTTATCGGACTGGGAGTTTCCGCTCCCATGGCATCCTGGGGAACACTGGCCAATGACGCTCTGTCCGGCCTCCTGTCCTACCCCTACCAGTTGTTCTTCCCGTCACTGGCAATTGCCCTGACCATGCTCTCCTTCAACTTTCTGGGAGACGGGCTGCGGGATGCACTGGACCCCAGACTGAGAAAAGGATAAGAAATCAATGGAAGATACACTATTAGAAGTAAATAATGTAAAAACCTCGTTTTTTACACATCACGGTGAAATACAGGCCGTTCGCGGTGCCTCCTTTAAGTTGAAAAAAGGGGACGTTCTGGGAATTGTCGGTGAGTCGGGAAGCGGGAAGAGTGTAACAGCCCTTTCTGTTATGGGGCTCATTGAACAGCCTGGAAGAATCAAGGAGGGGGAAATCCTTTTTGAAGGAAAGGATCTGGCCAAGCTTTCACAGAAAGAACTCTCCGATATCCGGGGAAATGACATCGCCATGATTTTTCAGGACCCCATGACATCCCTCAACCCGGTTTATTCCATCAAGAATCAGATGGTGGAGGTTATCCGCCGTCACCAGAAAATGAGCCGGAAAGAGGCTGTAGACAGGGCTGTAGAAATGCTCCGTCTGGTGGGTATTCCTGAACCGGAAAAACGGATCAACAGTTATCCTCACGAGTTTTCCGGTGGAATGAGGCAGAGGGTTATGATTGCAACCGCTCTCTCCTGTAATCCCCGTCTGCTGATTGCCGACGAACCCACAACGGCTCTGGATGTAACCATTCAGGCTCAGATTCTGGACCTGATGAATGATCTGAAAGATAAAATCAATGCCTCCATCATCATGATTACCCATGACCTGGGGGTTATTGCTGAAATCTGCGACCACATTGTTGTCATGTACGGCGGTACCATAATGGAGCAGGGAACTGAGAAGGATATTTTCTACAATCCCCAGAATCCCTATACCGTAGGTCTTCACAAGTCTGTTCCCAAACTGACTGAGGGTGAGAAAGAGAGACTGGTTCCCATCGAGGGATCTCCTCCCGACCTTCTTCATCCCCCCGAGGGATGTCCCTTTTCGGGCCGCTGTCCCCATGCCATGGATATCTGTCTGACAAACAGACCGCCCACATTCAAACTGAGTGAAACCCATTCCTCTGCCTGCTGGCTTCTCCACGAGAATGCTCCCCAGGTGGAAAAATACGAAAAAGCAGGAGCCGTAAGTGAGTAATAAGGACGTCCTACTTAAAGTAAACAATCTGAAAAAATACTTCCCCATCTCTGCGGGAGGTTTATTTGAGCAGAAGAAAGTACAGCTCAAGGCTGTTGACGGTGTCTCCTTTGAAATTAAAAAAGGGGAAACCTTCGGTCTGGTAGGAGAGTCGGGATGCGGTAAGTCCACAACAGGGCGAACCATTATCCGTCTGTACAATCCCACCGGTGGCGAGATCGATTTCGATGGAACCGATCTGGCAAAGCTTTCTGAAAAAGAGATGAAACCCTACCGGAAACGGATACAGATGATCTTTCAGGACCCCTATGCGTCACTGAACTCAAGAATGACTGTAACCGATATCATCGGAGAGGGCATCACCACTCATAATATCGCCAGCGGGGCTGAGAGACAGGAGAGAATCTACGATCTGCTCCAGCATGTCGGCCTGAAACGGGAGCATGCCAACCGCTACCCTCATGAGTTTTCAGGAGGGCAGAGGCAGAGAGTCGGGATTGCCCGTGCTCTGGCGGTAGAGCCGGATCTGGTTATCTGTGATGAGCCTATTTCTGCACTGGATGTTTCCATTCAGGCTCAGGTCGTCAATATGATGGAAGATCTGCAGAATGAAATGGGTCTGACCTACCTGTTTATTGCCCACGACCTGTCCATGGTTAAGCATATTTCAAACAGAATTGGTGTTATGTATCTGGGAATGCTCATGGAAGTCTGTGAGTCTGATGAGCTTTACAAGAATCCTCTTCATCCCTATACACAGGCTCTTCTTTCCGCCATTCCCATTCCCGATCCCGAAGTGACCAGGAAGAACAAGAGAGTGGTTCTTCAGGGAGATGTACTGAGTCCTATCGATCCTCCTGAAGGCTGCCGCTTTGCATCACGCTGTCCTCTGGCACAGCCCATCTGTAAGGAACAGACTCCTGTTCTGGAAGAGCTGGCTCCCGGACACCATGTAGCCTGTCATGTGGTTAAAGGATCACGCTAAAAATATATTAGTTCATGGCAATCCGGTTTACGGACTGCCACTGGTCTACAGACTGCCACAGGTCTAATGAAACAAATCCCTTTTGCCGGACACCCATCCTGCAGAAGGGATTTTTTTTATTCTCACAAGACCGGGGCCCCCTGATCGGGACAGCAGTCTGCCGGCAGGACAGGACTCTTTGATAAAACACCCTTTTCATAGTACATTATGCTCATGAACAGCGACTTCCTGATTGTCAGTATTGAAGATGATGAATCTGTTGCAAAAGGCCTTATACTAACTCTTGAATCTTCAGGGTATCAGGTTCTCCATTTTTCCGAGGGAGATTCTTTTTTTCATAAACTTCCTGATTTGTCACCCTCTCTTCTGCTGCTGGATATCCGGCTGCCCGGTAAAGACGGGTTTCAGATCTGCCGGGAACTCCGGGAACGGGGTGAGCATTTTCCCGTAATCATGCTGACCGCCCGGGATGATGATCTGGACAAGATCCGGGGACTGGAAGACGGAGCAGACGACTACATCGTCAAGCCCTACAGCCGGGGAGAGCTTCTTTCCCGTATTAACGCCCGCTTACGGCGCTCCTATGGAGTTCTTTCGAATACCGGCAGCAGGGAGGATTATACCTTTGGCCCCTATTCTCTGAGCCGAGAGGGAATGAGTCTGAAAAAAGAGGGCAGGGAAGTGGAGCTGACCCCCATTGAGTATAAGCTTCTTCTCTTTTTTCTGAAAAACGAGGGACAGACCTTCGGCAGAAAGGAACTTCTGAACAGTGTCTGGTCATCAGAGAGCACCCATTACGGGGATGAGAGAACGGTGGATGTTCATATCAGACATCTGAGAACCAAGATAGAGGAATCTCCCTCCCGGCCGGTCTATCTTAAAACCGTCAGAGGGGTGGGGTACTGCTTTGACCGGTCATGAAGGCCAATTTGAAATGAAAGCCGTCCATCTCTTAAGATAGGTATTATGTCACAGTCGTACAATATCTGTTTTATCAGCGGAAAGCTGGGAGATGTGGATGGAGTTTCTCTGGAAGCTGATAAATGGATGTCAGCCCTGAGTTCCCGGGGACACAGGATTTTCACTGTAGCCGGTCAGTATATGAGATCCCTCGACCCTGTGCCGGAAGAGCAGCGGCTACTTATAGAAAAACTGAGTTTCTCCTCTCCCCGGCAGCAGTATTATGAAAGCAGGATTTTTCCCCATCTTCAGGAACAGAAACATGTCTATTCAGACAAAAAGCTGAATGCCCTGGCCCGGGAACTGGAACAGGAGGGCCTTGAGGTTTCAGAACTCATATTTGACTTTATAATGGAGAATGATATTGATCTGATTATTGCAGAGAATACCAATGCCATGCCCATGACCCTGATCGGGGCTTCTGCGGTTTACGACCTGACTCAGAGAAAGTCCATACCCGCCCTGTTTCACCATCATGACTTCTGGTGGGAGAGGAGCCGCTTCAGTCATTGTCTTCTGGACTCAGTGCTTGATACCATTATGCCTCCCGATAACATCAGTAACGAACATGTTGTTATTTCCACCTATGCCGAACATATTCTGAACTCTGTCAAACGGGTTAAACCCTGTGTGATTCCCAACACTGAAGACTTTGCTCATCCTCCTGTCAGAGATGAGTACAACAGCCATTTTCGTGAGGATTTCGGGTTTGCTGCTGATGATATACTGATTGTGCAGCCCACCCGGATTGTTCCCCGGAAAAGAATTGAAGACTCCATCAGGCTGGTTTCGCTTCTAGGCAGGAAATATCCGGAGCTTTCTCCTAAAATCCGGTTTATTATCTCCCTGTATCCAGGGGATGAAGCCGAATGCCGATATCTGGATCTGGTTAAACAGACAGCTCAGCGGGAGGGTGTGGAACTGCACCTGATCTATGAAAGGATTAAGGCTGAAAGATGTCTGATTGAGGACAAACGCTGTTATACAAACCGGGATGTTCTGGTCAATGCCGACCTTGTCTGCTACCTCCCTTTGTGGGAAGGATTCGGCAATGCCCTGCTGGAAGCCTTTGCAGCCAGAGCTCCCGTTGTGACAAGCACCTATCTTGTCTATAAAACGGACATCAAGGGAAGCGGTGTGAAGCCGGTGGAAATCCGGGACCGGTATGATTCAGAGGGAAATCTGATTATTGAAGAACAGGTCCTCAAAAAAGTCTACTCTGTTCTGACAGACACTGTTGAAAAGAGAATGCGGGTGGATCTGAGCTTTAAATCGGCAGCCAGAGAATTCAGCCTGGAAGTGCTGCACAGCAGGCTGGAAGAACTTCTTGATTTCTATGGGGATGAAATCAGGGCCGGCAGGAGACGGCTTCAGAAAACCAGGCAGTCCTATTATGTTTGAACCGGTCAGCAGTTTTATTGCTTTTATTACCCACAGCTCTTTTTTTCTGGTTATCATACCTGTTCTTTTTGTAACAAGCGGTTCCATTGTTTTTTACCATAGAAGACTGTATGGGATTCAGTTAAATGAAAAAGAAGAACAATTCAGAAAAGAAAAAAAGAATCTCGCTGAAAAAGTTCAATCCCTTTCTCTTATTATGGAGAATCTGGGAGAACCCGCTCTGTACAGAAACAGCCGCGGGATCATCAGCTGGTTCAATCAGGAGCTGCAACATCTGTGGGGGTATACAGGAACCAAGATTCTGGGTTCTACTCTGGAGGAACTGTTCCCATCCGAAAATGAAGACATCAGAAGGCTGGTCAGCCAGGTGCAGGCCAACGGCCGAACAATCGTGCAGGAAAGAAAGCTCAGCGATAAAAATGGAGACCTCAGAAGTTTCGAAATCACTGTCCGGAGGATTCAGGAAGAAGAGGGATACGGCATGCTTATCCTGTATAAGGATGTCACATACTACAGGGAACAGATGGATATTCTGAATGATCTGTATGTGTCAACCAGAGAAGACCTGCAGCAGCGCAGTGACTACTATGCGGATTTTCTGAAATCAGGACTCCCTCCCCTGAACAGTATCCTGGAAAAAAGCGAAGACTTACTGGGCAGGAGGAATATGAGTGATGAAACCGTAAGCACAGCCGCTGCCATAGCAGAATCGGGACGGCAGCTGGATTCTTATGTGCGGAACCTCTCCTTTCTAGCCTTTCCCGATAAAACGGCAGCACTGTATGAGAAAAGCAGGCTGCAGGTCAGCGAAACCCGTTCTCTGGAAGACTGGCAGAGTGCTCTGGTCAAAAGGCTGGAAGCCTATACACTCTCTACCGGGCATTCGACATTTGTCCTGCTCCAGGGAGATGTGCCCGAAGCCTTAAATGCCCGGTTTGTACTGCTGAATGAACTTTTGGAAAGACTTATAGAGAATGCCGAGAAATTCAGCAGGGGCGGGTTCTATCTGCTTATAAAAATTTATCGTGCCGAGTCAGGGTATTTCCCCATCAATATAACTGTCAGAAATTTCGGTGCTGTAATCGAGGCAGAACAGCGCGAGACCATTTTTAAACCCTTTACCAGAATCATTGAGAAAGGGGATGGTCCGGGTCTCGGGCTGACGGTCGGCAGAAGTCTGGCGGAGAAGCTGGGAGGAAGTCTTTCCTGTGATCCCGCCTGTTCTGACGGTGCCCGTTTTCTCGTGTCTCTCCCCCCGGTCAAGGGAGAGGGGACCGTCATCAGCGGAAACCGGCTGGAGGGAAACAGAGGGGCTTCGTCAGTCCCGATTCTGCTGCAGCACAGGGGTGACTCCGAACTCAGACGAATGGTTACACAACTGAAAAGAGCCGGGTTTGATGTGACCACAGCTGAATCATTTGAGAAGAGTTCATCCACTGCTAAAGTTATTTCATCCGCTTCTTTGTCATCCCCCGGTCAGACACCGGACTGGAGCCGTCTTCTGGATGCATTGATTTCGCCCTGATTTTTTTATTGCCAGATCAATAGTCCTTTACTATAGTTTTTTTTATAAACAAAATGATTGACTCATTTGATAATAGTAATTATTATTAAGCCATGAATGAGATTAGAATGACTTCTCAGAGAAAAGTAATCATTGAAGCTCTGAAAATGAGTAAATCTCACCCCCCTGCTGATGCGGTGTATGAATATGTCAGGAAAAAGCTTCCCAATGTTAGCCTTGGCACCGTATACCGGAATCTGGAGTTAATGTACAAGAATGGTATGATCATCAAGATTGATACTCCTGATGGTCAGAAGCGTTTTGACTACAATACTTCAGCCCATCCTCACTTCAGATGTGAAAGATGTGGTAAAATAGAAGATATTCCTTTTGATATTCACGCTCCGGCTCTGAGTCAGGAGAGTGAATGGGTGAAAAAAAGAAAGATTAAATCTTCTACACTCCATTATCAGGGACTTTGTGAAGAATGTGCCTCTGAAACTTGAATTTCAGGTTATTATACCTGTTAATTTACAGAGATACCAATTTTTCAAATAGACATGAAACCTTCATTTATCCTCTAACACCGGGGGGAAGGAATCGTGTATAAAAACTGTTTGTCAGAACTGTATGGTTCTGGAAAAAACGACTGCTATATTAATGCAGCAAATCAGGAGTAATCTATGGCAAGTTTGAAAGGATCCAAAACAGAGAAGAACATCCTCACCGCTTTCTGCGGAGAGTCACAGGCAAGAAACCGCTATACCTATTTTGTAAGCAAAGCGAAGAAAGAAGGGTTCATGCAGGCTGCCTGGGTATTTGAAGAAACAGCCAATCAGGAAAAAGAGCATGCAAAAAGACTGTTCAAACTTCTGGAAGGCGGAGAAGTTGAGATTACAGCGGCCTTCCCTGCAGGTGTGATCGGTACAACCTCAGAAAACCTGGCGGAAGCGGCTGCCGGTGAGCATCATGAATGGACTGTTATGTACCCTGAGTTTGCAGCAACAGCCAGAGAAGAAGGATTCTCTGCCATCGCGACTATTTTTGAAGCGATTGCGGTTGCTGAAAAACAGCATGAAAAAAGATATCTCGGACTGAAAAAACTCATTGATGAGGGAAGCATGTTCGAAAAAGAATCCGATGTTGTATGGAGATGCATGAACTGCGGCTACCTGCACGAAGGAAAAAGTGCTCCCCAGGTATGTCCTGCCTGTGCACATCCCCAGGCTCACTTCGAGCTTCTGGGAGAAAACTGGTAATTTATTGCTCCCGGAGTAATTTTCCGGGAAGTGAAGATTAAGGCAGGACCTTGTGTCCTGCCGTGCCGGCTCATCAGGCCAGCACATAATATTCGTATCAAAAGATACAGGAGAAAGATATGATAGCTGTGAACCAGGTTTATAAATGTGATCATTGCGGTAATATTGTTGAAGTTCTGAATGCCGGCGGAGGCGTACTGGTCTGCTGCGGCGAACCCATGAAACTTCAGGATGAAAAAACGGCAGATTCCTCTACTGAAAAGCATGTCCCTGTTATTGAAAAAATCGACGGCGGATACAGAGTCACTGTTGGCAGTACCCTTCATCCCATGACAGAAGAACATTCCATCCAGTGGATCGAACTGATTGCCGATGGTAAAGTCTACAGACAGAAACTGAATCCCGGAGATCAGCCTGTGGCTGAGTTCTGTGTTGAAGCGTCTGAAGTATCAGCCAGAGAGTACTGTAATCTTCATGGACTGTGGAAAGCCTAGAAAAGTCAAATGAAATTATTCTTGTTTTAGAATAGTTTTTGTCTATAATAAAAATGAAGCATAAAAGCTGACGGAGGTAATGACAATGAAATATGTATGTGATGTATGCGGTTATATCTATGATCCTGCAGAGGGAGATCCCGATAACGGTGTAGCGGCAGGAACAGCATTTGCTGATATCCCTGAAGATTGGGTCTGCCCTCTCTGCGGTGCTGAAAAATCAGATTTCTCTCCCAACGACTGATTCTGATAATCAGGATTTTACTTAAAAACCGTCCTTAAGAGGGCGGTTTTTTTTGGCATTGCATTATATTCTTAACTGACAGCATCGGTAAACAGGAGATCATTATGGACTTTTATACAGTATTATCCCGGTATTATGAAGAGATTTTTCCCCTCTCCCAGAGCTGTGCTGACTTTATCAGTAGGCAGATGCCGTCGGCAGGTACTGTGCTGGATGCTGGCTGCGGTACCGGCGAGCTGGTTCTGGATCTTCAGGACAGAGGGATCGATGCATCCGGTTTCGATCTGGATGAAGGGATGATCCTCAATGCCGCTTCTGCCGCCTCAAAACAGGGCCTGCCGGGTAATGAACTTTTTACTATATGCGGTCTGGCAGATATGAAAAATAGGTTTGAAGCGCAAGTATTCGGCGGCATCAGCTGTCTGGGCAATACCCTGGCTCATGTTCCCTTCAACGAACAGTTTCAGTTTCTGCAGGATGCGGCATCACTGCTGGGTGATAAAGGAGTCCTGATTGTACAGATCCTCAACTACAGCAATATTATCCATGACGGCCTTCAATTTCCCCTTATAGAGACAGATCACTGCAATTTCAGGCGCAGATATGAAGAGCGGGAGAATCCTTCGGAGCTGGATTTTGTAACGGAACTGGAAATCCGGGAGAGCGGGGAAGTATTCAGTAATCGTATTGTTCACTATCCTCTGTTGCCGGAAACTCTGATGGCGGCTTTGAGTATGGCCGGTTATGCTGAATGGGAGACCTACGGAGGTTATGACGGCAGTCCTGCGGGGGAAGGGAAGCTGCCGTTGATAGTAAAAGCCGGTCTCTAAAAGATCTGCAGACCTCCTGTGATAGGAAAGCAGCAGCCTTTTTTTTCTTTCTAGCTCATCTGAAGGCTTCTCTGTGCACCGAGCCTCAATAAGTGATCACATACCACTATGGCAGCCATCGCTTCCATGACAGGGATAATACGGGGGCAGATTATGGGGTCATGTCTTCCTTCGGTAATGATTTCAACTTCTTCCCCTTTCAGGTTCACCGTATTCTGTGGGGAGGAAATGGATGCAGTTGGCTTTACAGCCGCTCTGAAGATTATCTCCTGACCCGTGGAGATCCCTCCTGTTATACCGCCGGCATGATTTGTAAGAAAACCGTCAGCAGACATATCATCGTTGTGTTCGGTGCCGAACATATCTGCGGCCCTGAATCCTTCGCCGATTTCAAATCCCTTGACCGCCCCGATGGACATGATCCCTTTGGCCAGATCGGCTTCCAGTTTATCGAACACAGGTTCTCCCAGACCGGGCTGTACACCCTTGATCCGGCATTCAATAACACCTCCGGCGCTGTTGCCCTTATCGATTAGAGACTCAATGACTTCTACCATTTTCTGTGCTGCATCAGGATCGCAGGCCCGTACCGGATTTTGTTCAATCTGTTCTGGTACATATTTTTCACAGCGTATACCGGCAGCGGCAATGGTGTAGGCGGTGATTTTTATGCCATGTAACCCTAGAATCTTTTTCGCTACAGCTCCGGCAGCCACCCGGCCGGCTGTCTCCCTTCCTGAGGCACGGCCGCTGCCCCGCCAGTCTCTGATACCGTATTTCTGATGATAGGTGTAATCCGCATGGCCGGGACGGTATTTGTCCATTACATCATTGTAATCGCTGGAGATGGTATTTGTATTGTACAGGATCATTGCCAGGGGAGTGCCGGTTGTTTTTCCTTCAAAGGTTCCGCTCTGTATGATGACTTCATCACTCTCTTTCCTGGGAGTAGTGATATCGGACTGACCCGGTTTGCGGCGGTCCATCTCCGGCTGAATATCCTCTTCTGAAAGGGGTATCCCCGGCGGAACGCCGTCCACTATAACACCGACTCCTTTTCCGTGGGATTCTCCGAATGTGGAAATCCTGAATGCTGTTCCGAAACTGTTACCGCCCATATATACTCCTGATCTGTTCTCTGACCCTGGCGGCAGCACTCTGCTGGTCCAGGCCGCTGATATTTATGATATGATCTCCCTGATTCAGCAGGGTTTCTCTTCTTGCATTATAGAGCACACTGAAGGACTCCTTCGGATTCCGGCTGTCCAGAAAAGGGGGAATGCCCTTCCGGATAATCCTCTGATACAGAATCTCTTCTTTTTCATCCAGGACAAAAATTGTACTCTCCGGGTTTTTCAGCAGTTTTACCGCTGCTTTGTTTTCCAGGGTTCCGCCCCCCAGTGAGAGAATCCGGAACTCATCCGGATTGCAGTTTGCCAGATATTCACCCAGGGCTTCAGCCTCTTTCTTTTTGAAGGCATCAGCCCCTTTTTCCCTGTACCATTTTCTTATAGTCCATTTAAAGGGAAGGCGTTTGAGAATCAGGTCATCCAGATCCGTAAATGCCATATCCATCTCTTTAGAGAGGATGCGTCCTACAGTGGATTTTCCTGTATGTTTGATTCCGCCCAATACAATTACCGGCATATATTTATTTTTTCAAACACTGCCTCAAAAGGCAAGCCCCCCGTGATAAATAAGCAATGCTAAATGAGGATACTAAAATGCCGATAATAAGGATAACTGTTTGAAAAATAATTTCCGCTGCGGCTCCGGCTGCAGCCATACAGAGGAGTTCAAAATGAAATCGTACAGTATTAAAGGCGTACCGGGACGGGAAGAAATTCTGGAAGTTCTGAGAGAGAACAAAGACGGCTACCAGGTCAAGATTATCCGTGACAGAAGCGGATGGAAAGAAGAAAAGAAAGAATTTATGCCCAAAGAGCTGTTTGATACCTGTATCCGGACACAGTACCTGACACCGATTCTTGGAAAAATGTGATTCTCATAATATATGATATTTAATCAGCCTGATCAGATCCCGCTTTTTCGGCCGGGAGAGGGTCAGGCTTTTTTACTGATTTCCTGTGATGCTTTAGCGGAATACAGGCAGAGCCAGAAGGACTCCGAAGATGACAAATGCTGTAGTGAAATAGGTAAACATGCGGCCGAAGTTCTTGTTCATTTCATCGAAGCGTTTATCCACCTGCTCGAAGCGTTTGTCCACCTGCTCGAAACGCTTGTCCACCTGTTCGAAACGCTTGTCCACCTGTTCGAAGCGCTTATCCACCTGCTCGAACCTCTTTTCCATCTGTTCAAAACCGAAACGCATCTGCTCCAGAATATTATTCTGAGACTCTCTCAGATGGATAATCTCCTCCCTCTGCTCCCAGTCTTTTTCCTGCTGCTTTTCAAAACGCTCCAGGGCGGATGGTGATATCCATTCGTTGACATGAAGTCTCATATAATCCGATAGTGATTTGAGCTGTTCCGGTGTAAAGTCCACTTTGGCCTCTCTCATGGGAATCCTCGTTTACCTTCATATACAGATATAAAGGAGCTCCTGATTCAAATTATCACTAAAATTATATAATAAAACAAGATCCGCATCTGCTTTTGAAAGACAATTTCACTCTTCAGTTTCCTGATCGTACCAGAAGCAGATCTGATCCTGAAGTTCCTTGACCCCTTCCTTTTTAGTGGCAGAGAGGGTCTGAATGCTCCAGGGGACAGTCAGACCTCTGAGAGCCTTGTTCATTTCGCTGAGGGTCTTTTTCCTTATGCCGGTCTTCACCTTGTCGGCTTTGCTTAAAACGATGTGGACCTCCCTGTCTCCGGCTACTGCCAGATCCAGCATGGCTCTGTCCAGTTCGGTCAGGGGATGACGGATGTCCATCAATAGAACTATCCCCGCCAGAGACTCCCTGTTGAGGATATATTCGGTCATTTCCTGTTCCCATCGTTTTTTCTCTCTGGCCGGGACTTTGGCATAACCGTAGCCGGGAAGATCGGCTATGTGGAGATCATCCTGTATGCGGAACATATTGATATGCTGTGTCTTGCCGGGGACTGATGAGGTTTTAGCCAGATTCTTTCTGTTGGCCAGGGCGTTCAGAGCGCTAGATTTTCCCGCATTGGAGCGGCCGGCAAAGGCTATTTCCATTCCCTTTTCCCGGGGAAGGGATTTTACATAAGCCCCGCTCATAACGAATTTTATTTTATTGAAGTTAATTTTGTTCACAAACCGGATTATAACGGAAAAGGACGGATAAAGAATAGGGGAGGCTTTGTATAGATTCCCAGAATAGTTTATTATCCTGATTATGAAAATCAGAATGAATACCATACTGCTTGCCGTACTCACTCTTATAGCAGTTGGAGCCGTACTTCATGTGATGCAGGTTGTCTTTCTGCCCCTGGTAATAGCCGTGCTCCTCTCATTTATCCTTACCCCTCTGGTGACCCATTTTAATAAACGGATTTCCAGAACTCTGGCTGTGATACTGGTCATTCTGATTCTTATGGTTGTCCTGTATGTAATAGGATGGTTTTTCTATACCAGTATTACTTCATTTATCTCAGTTCTCGGTTACTATCAGGACCGCTTCGGCATTATTATGAATGAGATCGTACACCGCTATGATCTGCCCGACGATATTCTGGAGATTATGGAAATCCCCGGAAGCCTGCGGTCCGGAGTTCTGAATGTTTCCCTCTCCTTTGTGAACTTTGCCGGCCAGCTTGTGATCGTTCTGTTTTTCGTGGTCTTCATGCTTCTGGAGAATCCCCTGTCAGAAAGAAAACTGAAGATGGCATTCCCGAAGCTCAGTGTACAGACCAGACTGGGTCTGATCATCAGGAAGATCAACAGCCAGATTGCCCGGTATCTGACGGTTAAACTGGCCATTTCAACGACACCCGGATTTTTTGTGGCCCTTTCGCTTTATTTTCTCGGTCAGGATTTTTATCTGATGTGGGGCTTTTTGGCCATCCTGCTGAATTTCATTCCCAATATCGGCTCCACCATCATCATGGTGGCAACCATTCTAATGTCCTTTATCCAGTTTTATCCGGAATGGAATCCCATCCTGGCCACCCTCATCACCATGCCTGTGATTCAGATGGTGTTCGGAAATTTCCTGGACCCCAAACTGCAGGGGGAGCAGCTGGACCTTTCCCCCGTTTTTATTCTGGTCTCCCTGGTATTCTGGGGATGGCTGTGGGGACTCCCGGGTATGTTTCTGGCGGTCCCTCTGACGGAGGCCATTAAAATTATCTGCGCCAATATTGAAGCCCTTGAACCGGTCAGTGTGCTGATGAGCAGCGGCAAGGCTCTGAAGAGCAGAAGGCGTATAAGAAAAAAGAATATTTCACCCGATACCGTGCCAATTGATGATGACACAGGCATTCTGCCTGCGGACAATATGCCGGAAGGTGACGAAACAAAGGATTAAAAACACTTATGAGCAGACTGGATGCAATCCTCTTTGATATGGACGGAACCCTTATGGACTCCGAACCCTGCTGGCTGAGAGCCGATCTGGCCATGATCACAGCCTTTGGCGGATTTATGACCGAAGAAGAACATGATGCCTGTATCGGTATGGGAGCGGTGACTTTTCTCCCCTATGTACAAAAGAAGTACGGCATTACCGCCTCTTTTGATGAAATGAAGGAATTTCAGGAGAAAACCTATCTGGAGATTGCCCGGGCGGAACTCAAACCCTTTCCCGAAATGGTCAGATTTGCACAGTGGGCCCGTGAGACGGGGATTCCCATTGCCATAGCCTCAGGGTCCACCAATGTGATTATAGAGGAAATGACAGCTCTCACGGGGATTCAGGAGCTTTTTCCTGTACGGGTCTCCTCCCATGAGGTGGCGGAAGGAAAACCCGCACCTGATGTGTTTATAGAAGCCGCCGCACGCCTTGCGGTGAAACCGGAAAACTGTCTGGTACTGGAAGACTCCCCTGTGGGTGTTTTTGCATCATGGCAGGCCGGGATGCACACCGTCGCTGTACCGCCCCCTGTGGTGCAGGACCCCAAGGGCTATCTGAATAAAGCCGACCTCCTCATTGAAGAGGGTATGGCCGGCTTTACTGCTGATAAAATGATTACCTGGCTGAAAGAGTATTTCAGCGACAGTGATTTTTCCTAGAATCCAATAATCATGAATCTTCGCTGAAGATACCGGTGTTCACAGGTTTCTCTGATTCTTCAGAGTTTCCAGCCATCACGCCCATATTCATGGGAATCTCAACGATACCCTCGTCTCCGGATGCCGTTTTGGCGGGAATCCGTATAACCGCATTGCTGGGACCTTCTTTGGGAGCGGAAAAAATATTCTGCACAAAAGCATCAGAAACAGGAGTGAGGAAAACAATCCAGGCTTTAAAGGATTCTTCCGGTGTTACCAGTATCGTATCACTGCTCATAGACTTTTTCATCTTTGCTTTCATCTGGGATTCTTCAAAGTCCGCCGTAATATAGGGCTGCCAGTCAACAGCCAGAGTCCTGCGGGACCTGGCTCTTGATTCAGCCATTCCATCCAGTGAAATCGTGATATCCCGCAAACTGATTTCCAGCTCAGTGGATTCACTCTCAATGCTGGTTTCAAAGACAAAGAACTGTTTCCGGGGCAGTTTGCCCGGGTATCTGTAAAAGGGATTGGCCTTTGTACCGTGTTTCTCTGCAATCTCACTTTCGGTAACATAGCGAAGGGTGAACTCGACATCTCCTACTGTTTTATTTATTACAGGCGTTTCCGGTGTAAACTCGGTTGTTTTACAGCTGCTCAGTATCAAAAGTACAGGCAGCAGAATAAGCAGGATTTTTTGCTTCATTGGTTCTCCTTGTTTTTTGAAAATACATAATAACCTGAAAAGGACGGAGTGAGTAAGGGGTTACTTATAAATAAAAACTGCTCCCCGGAGGGAGCAGTATTATTCATTTTCTAAGTAATCAGATGATTGATTAGAAAGAAGCAGAAATGCTTACAAAAACGTTACCGTCTTCGAGTTCTGCATCCCAGGCTTTGAACTCAGAACCTTTAGTATAACCAATACCGTAAGTTACACCATCGAGAGTTGTTTCAGCACCAACTTCGTATACCATTGAGTCAGACAGGTCGCCTGTGTATACAGCAAAGGGAGTACCGTAAGCAGCCCATACATTGGCAGCTTCAGTGATTGCGTAAGTCAGGTTAACTCCAACAAATGAGCTTTCAGCAAAAGTAACTTCGCTTCCGTCGTCATTGTATACAGTTTCAGAAGCAAATCCGGTTTTGTATGCCAGACCAGCGGTCAGAGCATCGATTGTGTACTGAGCAGCAACGCCGATTCTACCTACAGAAAGTCCAGTGTCCATGCTGTCCAGAGTAGTTCCGTTGTCATAGATGAATTTCTGGTCGGGAGCCATTTCGAAGAGTACACCAACGCTCAGAGCGTCGATTACAGCACCAAGGTTGATACCGAAGTAATCACCATTGTCATCAATGTTGTCTGTATCGGAGTCAAGAAGACCCATGCTTTTTTTAGACATTACGTAGTATACAGAAGCATCTACCATGCCGAAAGTTCCGTAAGCATTGATACCGAACTCGGGGTATGTGTCATCAGCAAGGCCGTCAGCACTGGCGTATTTTCCAACTTCGTAGTAAGAACCGGGGTAAGCAGCAATATCAACGTTAACCATGTCGGCAATACCGAAAGTCAGAACCAGACCAAGCATGGAATCTGTGTCGTAAACACCGTCAGAATCTACTGACCAGGATTTTCCGATTTCAGCATCCGCACCGGCATCTTCGTAACCGGCTACACCAGAGTAGTCAGCGGGAGAGTAAGTCTGGCGACCTACTTTGTAAGCAAAAGTTACAGGACCTTCAACACCGAGAGCTCCGGTTACATCCTGAGACAGGGTCATGATTGTGGCAGACGCATTGGAGTCGTCATCAGCTTCAATACCAACAGATACAGTAGAGAACTCACCAACTTTACCATCGAGGGTAATAGCTGTAGAGTTGTCTGTTCCCTGATCATACATGTCAAAGTCAGTACCAAAATTGTAATCTACAGAACCGGAAAAACCAGTTTCTGCGAACACGGGGGCAGCCAGAATGGCCAGAACGATTGTCATTAAAACAATTGTCTTTTTCATTTACATTCACTCCTACTTGTTTTTTACAGAACATACGTCCTGCGTAATTTATACAATTAACTCGATATTAGGAGCCATATTTGTTGATAATATGAAGGAAATGTGAAGAATGTGTGAAGCGAAGAAAAAATAACCGATTCTTAACAGCTCTAACCCCCGTCAGTTTCATCTAAGTGTGTAGATAGTATGAAGAAGGTGAATTAAGATTTCTTAAAAGTCCTTTATCCGGCTTGATTTAAGCTGAAATCAAAAGAAACAGAGTGTTCAGGAAGGTTTTTAACCTCTATAGAGCCGTTATGAAATGCCGCGATCCGGCTGGCAATGGTCAAGCCCAGTCCGCTGCCCTCCATTTTCCGGCTGTTATCTGTTTTATAGAGGGGATCAAAGATATGGTCCAGGTGCTCCTCGGGGATATGCCCCCGGTTCACGATGGTGAATACAGGGCTTTCGCTGGAGCCTTTCAGACTGATCTTCACTTCAGATCCTGCAGGGCTGTGCTGCAGGGCATTCTTGACTAAAGCCTCCAGAGCCCGGCTGCACAGATCGTAATCACAGTAGACCGCTTCCAGGGAGGAGGTCCAGTTCAGGGCGATATCTGCAAGGTCTGCCATATGCTGAAGGGAGTCGAACACACTGAGTTTCAGGCTTTCAGTTTTGACCCTTTTGACCATCAGCTTTTTAACAGGGCTGTCCAGTTCCCCCAGAATCAGAAAGTCCCTTGTCAGAGATTCCATGGTATCCAGCTCGGCAATGATTCTGTTCCACCGCTTTTCATCCAGTGCAAGGGCGCCGTCCCGGCAGGCGGTAAACTGGGTCCGCATGGCCGTCAGGGGAGTCCGCAGGTCATGGGCAATACTGGTGGACCAGCGCTGCCGCCTCTGTTCTTCTGAGATGAGCATGGACTGGAGGGAACCTGCCGCCTTGTTGATGGATGCCAGTTCCCGGGTAGGGGTATGAAAGAATTCCTCCCGTCTTGAACCGGCGGCCAGGTTGATCAGAGACCGGGCTGTGTTCCGGGCTTCTTTCGTAAAGGTGCCGGATATGCTGAATGCCAGTAGCAGGGAGAGGCCTGTGGATATAATAAGACCCAGAATAAGAAGCTGTATAATGCGGGAAATAAAAATATTGTTGAGTTCCAGATCCCGGAATTTCAGGGGAACAATCTCCACATAGCCCCTCAGCTGATCCTTCAGATACAGAGGGTTGGCCAGAGTGACATCAGCCTCAAGGGCTTTGTAGTCTGTGAGTGTGGGATTGACCCATCCTCCCAGTTCCCTCTGGTCGGGAGAAAAGAGAAACACCTGGGCGGTGTTGACCAGACTGCCGTCGTAATCATCCAGCAGCCGGGATGCTGTGTCAGAGTTCAGAACACCGCCGGTCTCCATCACTCCTGTCAGAAATTCCATTACCACTTTGCGGGATTCCTGTTCTACCAGGTAGTTCCAGTACTTCCGCGAACTGCTGTATCCGAACAGAAAGGATACAACCAGCAATATGGTATTAAATAGTATTATAAGGAAAAAAGCCGCCAGCATTCTGGCGCGCATTGATCTCACTTACTGTTTCCTGCAAACCTGTATCCGTATCCTCTTACAGTTTCAATCCAGTCCGGGTTCTGCAGTTTGGCACGCAGGTTTTTAATATGGGTATCCACAGTCCGGTCGTATCCCTCAAAGGAATATTCCAGACAACGGTCCAGTATCTGCTCCCGGGAGACAACGGCTCCGCCATTGGAAGACAGGTACAGGAGGATTTTCCACTCTGCGGCAGTCAGTTTCAGCTGCTGGTTGTTCAGCATGGCTTTATGGGAATCTTCATCTGTGGTCAGAATCTGACCATCCAGCTCCCAGCCCTGCATTTTTTTCTGGGGGACTGCGGTTCCTGTTCTTTTCAGAACAGCACCCACCCTCAGAACCAGTTCTTTCGGTGAGAAGGGTTTGACGATGTAGTCGTCCGCCCCGACTTCAAATCCGGTAATACGGTCCGACTCGGATTCACGGGCTGTCATAAAGATAATCGGAACATCCGATTTCTGCCGTATCTCCTTGGCGAAAACGAAACCGTCTCCGTCGGGGAGCATTGCATCCAGAATGAGAAGTTCCGGGTTTTTGGAGGCAATGGCTTCCTTAACGCCGCTGAGTACTTCAAATTCTTCCACTTCATAATCGGAAAGCTTCAGATACCCTGAAACCGCCTCCCTGATCGAGTCATTGTCTTCAATTACAAAAATCAGTGCCATACCAGTTATTCTGACTGAAAAGAGCCGTTTTTACCAGTCCTTTTTGACTGGAGTCCGAAAAATCTCCTGACACTAATATTGGCAGAGTATTTTGTTCATAAAATGAAGTCCATATGGAGAGGGAGGGGAGAATCACTGTTTCCTGATAGTCGGTTCTTTTATCTTGCATCTAGGGGCGTATCCTTTTATAAAAGAGTATATGAGCTCAATAAAAAGGAAATTTTAATGAAAAAATCAAGTTTGCTTCTGATTCTGCTGATTGTCTTCAGTACCTCAGCCCTCAGTGCACAACCCCGTCTGGGCCTGAAACTGGCCGGTGGTTTATCCTCCTATACCGGGGAAGACTGGAACAATACGACCGACAGTATGACGGGCGTTGAAAATAAAGCGGGATTCTCCTTCAGTGCGGGAGCCTTACTGTTTCTTCCGGTGGGCGGATTCCTCGCCCTGCAGCCCGAGGTACTCTACAGCTCCCTGACAGGCGGGCGGATAGACAGTTATTCCAATTATATAGAATGGAGAGAACAGGCTCTGGAGGTTCCGGTTTATCTTCTGCTGGGATTGCCTCTGAATAACGGCAGAGTCTTTGTGATGGGCGGTCCGGATATGCTGTATTCCTTCGGCAATGTGACCTTTACCGATGTGGATGGCAACCAGGAGAAATATCCTGTCGATGAAGATGTAGATAACCGGTTCCGTCTGGGATATGCTGCCGGGGCAGGGTTTCAGGGACAGAGTCTTCAGTTTGCAGTGTTGTATAAACGGAGCCTGAAGTCCCAGTATAACGATTTTGAACTGTACAATCAGAATATTTCTGTGGAACTGGGCATCCTGTTCTAGGACAATATAATAAGGAATAAAGAGGGCGGTTTTTCCGCTCTCTTTCCTTTTATAAGGGACTGTGCTAGAATCCCCGGCATAAAATGACTGTCTGATCAGCGGACTTAAAAGTATAAGGAAGGATTATCAATCATGAGTGATAAAGTCGTTCTCACCGGCATTAAACCCACGGGGATGCCCCATCTGGGAAATTACCTGGGTGCTATAAAACCGGCCCTCAAGCTGGCGGAGTCTTACGACGCCCGTTATTTTATTGCCGACTACCATTCTCTCAACAGTATTAAGGACCCTGCACTTCTAAAGGATTATACCTATGAGATTGCCGCCTGCTGGCTGGCCTGCGGACTTGATCCTGAAAAAACCCTGATCTACAGACAGTCTGATGTTCCCGAAACATTCGAGCTGACAACCATGATCATGGCTTTCACACCCAAGGGGCTGATGAACAGGGCTCATGCCTATAAGGCTCAGGTGGATCAGAACCGGGAGAAGGGCAAACCCGAAGATCACAATGTGAATATGGGACTCTATACCTATCCTGTTCTTATGGCAGCAGACATCCTCCTGTTTGATACCAATATGGTTCCTGTGGGGAAGGATCAGGTGCAGCATATCGAAATGGCTGTAGATATTGCCCAGGCTGTGAACAGAAATTACAAAGAAGAGCTTCTGACACTGCCCGAAGCCATTGTTTCCAAAAATACCCAGGTGGTTGTGGGGATGGACGGACGGAAAATGTCCAAAAGCTATGACAACACCATACCTCTTTTCATTCCCGAAAAGAAACTGAAAAAGCTGTGCAATAAAATTGTCACCAACTCCCAGACTGTGGAAGAGCCCAAAGATCCTGAAAACTGTAATGTTTTTACCTTGTACAAGCTCTTTGCCACACAGGAGCAGCAGGATGCACTGGCGGCCCGGTACAGAGCCGGCGGAATGGGCTGGGGAGAAGCCAAGGGTGAACTGTTCAATGTTCTGAATACCACAATCACTCCCATGAGAGAACGGTACAATGAGCTGATGGCCGATACCTCCTATATCGACAAAGTTCTGGATGACGGAGCCGAACGGGCCCGGGCCATTGCCTCAGCCAAAATCGCAAGACTCCGGAAAGCCATGGGCTTTAACAGATAAATCTTAACGTTTTCTTAACAAAATAGAGTATAAGGGGGGAAATCCGGTGGATTTCCCCTTTTTTTTGCACCTGGCATTGAAATTGTACCTCAGTGAAGACGGAGGTAAAACAATGCTTGACTATATGACTCATCAGGTACTGGTGTACCAGACATCTTCGGGCAGTACGGACGGAGAAATCCTTAAACAGTCTCTTATGGAGGAACTGACTCTTCATATCTACTCCTATCCGGGCAAAAGGCATTGCCTGGGAGAAGAGGAGTGGAGCGAATTCCTTCTGGGATTCCACGGAAAGCTGCATGATATTCTTCTCAATTTCCGGTACAGGGGACCTTCTTTCTGGGGATATCTGAACAAGGTGCTGGAGTGGCAGCTTCTCAGTTTTTTCCGGGATAGTGTCCGATCCCGTCAGAATCAGTGGGTCTGTGAAAGGGAATCCATTCTGGAATATTCCCGGGAGGAGGAATCTCAATGCACCTGTCTCTCCCATAAAATTATCTGTCTGCTGGAGTCTGCACAGCTCACGGATTACAGAACCGATGCCCTGCGGAGCCGTCTCCTTCTGCTGGTTCTGAAAAACGTGGCCTTTATTCCCGAAAAAGAGTACAGCTCCCTCTTTCCCCTGCTGGGACCGACTCTCCGGGAAGGAGAAGAGTACAGGGATTTCCTTCTGGAGAAGATGAAACGAAAGTATGAACGGAAACGGACTTTAGAGAGTAAACGCTGTGAGAATTACTGCAAGCTGACTCTGACGGAAAAAAAGAGGTCTGAAGAAACGGATGCGGAACTGATCTGTTATCTGGATGAGAAGGCCCATCTGTACAGAAAACGTCTGAAATCCCTGGACCGGCAGATCAGAAGCATTCCCCTGTTTCCCAGTAATGAGGATATTTCTGGAGTTGTGAACCAACCCAAGGGGTCGGTGGACTCCGGGCTGTTCTATCTGAGGAATTTCCTGGAATCCTTTGACAAGCCTGTATTTCAGTAATTTCACCAAACGGTTGCCTACAGGGCCTGTGATGCATTATCTTTTTTTTATGGAAATAGTACTGGCCACTGGCAATATGCATAAAAAAAAGGAGCTGGAGCAGATTTTCTCCGGCCACAAGATTCTCATCCCTTCCGATCTGGGAGTGGATTTCGACTGCGATGAAACAGGGACAACCTTTATGGAGAATGCTCTGCTGAAGGCGGAAACCCTGTATGAACTGGTGAAACGGCCGGTTCTGGCTGATGATTCGGGGCTCTGTGTGCAGGCTCTGAACGGAGCTCCGGGGATTTACTCCGCCCGTTACGGCTCGCAAGGGGGTGTGAACCTCTCTGACAGCGACAGAAATAAGCTTCTTTTGAACAATATAGAGGGCGCTGCAGACAGATCGGCCTTTTTTGTCTGTGCCATGGTCCTGAAAACAGGTCCTTATAAGGTTTATTCGGTACAGGAATCCTTTGACGGATCCATCGCCCCCTCACCCTTCGGAGGGGGAGGCTTCGGGTATGATCCCGTTTTCATTGATGCCCTGTCCGGGAAAACGGCGGCCGAACTGAGTGAGGAAGAGAAAAACCGGGTCTCTCACAGAGGCAAAGCGGGGAAAATCATGAAATCTGTACTGGAGGCCCTGTCGTGAGCGGAGCAGTTATAAAAGAAAGAAAAGATGTCCCTGTTGGGGATAAATGGAATCTGGATACCCTCTTTTCCGGACCCGAGGCCTGGGAAGAAGGGCTTAAAACACTGGAATCCCGTATACCGGAGATCGGGTCCTGGAAGGGCACCCTGGGGGAGTCGGCATCCCGTCTCCGCAGTTGTCTGGATTTTTTCAATGAACTGGAGATCCTGGAGGAGAGGCTGGGGTATTATGCCATGCTCCGTAAAGAGGAGGATGTGTCTGACAGTGAGTCTATCGGACGCTTTTCCCGGTATATGGCGGTTGCCACCAGAAGCTCTGCCGAGGCGAGCTATCTGAAGCCCGAGATTCAGTCCCTGTCCGATGAGACTCTCGAATCCTATATGAATGATCCTCTGCTGGAGGAGTTCCGGATTCCCCTGGAGCGGATGATCCGCTACAAACCCCATATCCTTTCGGAAAAAGAGGAGAACCTGCTGGCCATGCAGGCCGAATCTGCGGGTACTGCCAGAAAAGCTTTCTCCGCCCTGACCAATGCGGATATGTCTTTTGGTAGGGTTGAGGTGAAGGGGGAGGAACGGGAACTGACCAATTCCACCTTCGGTGTGTTTCTTCTGGAACCGGACCGGGAGGTCAGAAAACAGGCCTTTCACCAGTTTTATCAGGGCTTTGAGGCTCACAAGAACACTCTGAGCGAACTCTACAGCGGTTCGGTTCTACGGGATATCTATACAGCCCGGGTGCGGAATTTCCCTTCCGCCAGGGAAGCCAGCCTGTTTCCCGACAATGTTCCGGCAGAAGTCTATGACAATCTGGTGGCTTCTGTTTCGGCCAATCTGGAACCCCTCCACCGCTATTACGCCTTGAGAAAAAAAGTTCTGGGTCTGGAGAATCTTCATCTGTATGACACCAAGGTCTCCCTGATTCAGGATGTGAAGGTGAAACACAGCTATAATGAGGCCGTGGATGTGGTGCTCAAGGCGCTTGCCCCTTTGGGGGATGAATACGGTGAAACCCTGAAGAAGGGACTCCTGGGAGGCTGGGTGGACCGGTATGAGAACAAGGGGAAACGGTCTGGAGCCTTTTCTGCGGGTTCATATAAAGGTGACCCCTATATCCTGCTGAATTTCAAGGAAGATGATATCCGGGATGTCTTTACACTGGCTCACGAGGGGGGGCATTCCATGCACTCCTGGTATTCTGTGCGGAACAATCCCTTTCAGAACTACAACTATACCATCTTTGAGGCCGAGGTGGCGTCCACCTTTAACGAACAGCTTCTGGGTCGGTACCTGATGGATCATTCCGATTCCCGGGAGATGACCCTCTACCTTCTGGGACGTCAGATAGACGATGCCCTGGCCACAATCTACAGACAGACCATGTTTGCAGAATACGAGTCTCTGTGCCACAGTATTGTTGAGAACGGCGGGGCACTGACTGTGGATGTCCTCCGGTCAGAATACAGAAAGCTCCTGGAAAAATATTTCGGTCCTGATGTGGTACTGGATGAAGAAGCCGATCTGGAAGGTTTGCGCATACCCCATTTCTACTCGGCTTTCTATGTGTACAAATATGCCACAGGACTGTCCGCTGCCATGGCTTTGTCCCAGCGGGTTCTGGAGGGCGGCGCCGGAGAGAGGGAGGACTATATGAACTTCCTTAAATCAGGGGGAAGCCGCTTTCCTCTGGATTCCCTGAAGGCGGCGGGTGTGGATATGAGCCGGCCTGATGCGGTGAACAGCGCTCTGTCCCGGTTCTCTTCCCTGGTGGATCAGCTGGAGACGGAACTGAGCCGCTGATGCCGGCCCTCAGTTGAGAGTCAGTAGGACCTCTCTACCGTATCCCCGTCTATTGTGGGGGGGGGGGCGGGGGGCGGGGGGTGGGGCACTGGCTCGGGCTGAGGGAGGGGGGGGTCGGGG
>JAQQAM010000187.1 GCA_028532905.1 Spirochaetales bacterium | reverse complement strand
GCTTTATCTTTACAGAAAAACTGCGGAATTGAAGAAGAAATATCTGAATAATGAAGATGTTTCGGAATTCAGGATCACCGATCCCGATATGTCCGCTTATCTTATCTTTATGGAAAATAGTACGAGAACCAAGGAATCTTTCCGTAATGCCTGTCAGTTTCATGATATTAAACTGAACATTTTCGATGCGGGTACCTCGTCTTTTGCTAAACAGGAAAGCTACTCGGATACAATTAAAATGCTTTTCGGTTACAGTAAACGGTCTCTGTTTATTATGAGAACAGGGGAGGAAGGGGTCTGCCATTTTCTGGATGAGGAACTGGAAGAATATGCCCGGAAAATGAATTATGACAAGGCGGCATTCTTAAACGGCGGCGATGGCAAGCACGAGCATCCCACACAGGAATTTTTGGATGAGTTTACCTTTCTGGAAAAGAAAAACTGGGACAATTCTGAAATACATATTGTTCTCACAGGTGATCTGTATCACGGCAGAACCATTCATTCCAAAGTAGACGGGCTGGGTGTCTTTGATAAGGTGAAAGTAGACCTTGTGGCCCCTCCTGAGCTGGGAATGCCCGATTATTATGAACGCAGGATGACAGAGAACGGTTTTGAAGTCAGAAAGTTCGACACCATTGAGGAATATCTGGAACAGGAGGATGTGGCGGATATCTGGTATTTTACCCGTCTTCAGCTGGAACGCATGGGTGACAAGGTAAAAGAAAAAGAACACCAGTTGAGAAAAGCTGTAACCTTCAGAAAGGAATTTCTGGAGAAGATTCCCCCGGAATCCAAGTTTTACCACCCCCTTCCCAGACACAAGGTCTATCCGGTTATTCCTGATTTCCTGGATCATACCAGCTACAACGGATGGGATGAGCAGAGTGTAAACGGATTTTTTACCAGAACCATAGAAATTGCCATGTGCGGCGGCAAGATAGGGGACGACTTTAGTGGAAAAGGCCTGGAACAGGTCAAACCCGATAAAAACTTTATCGAGAAAGTCGCTGTTACCCGGAAGACTCAGGTGGAAGACAGATATAAAGTTGGCATCAAGCCCGTGGATGAAGGAATTGTTATTGATCATATCGGTTCCGGTGAACCTCTGGAAAGTATCTGGAACCAGATCGATAAGATCAGAAGAATCCTCAACCTGAACTGCCGCAGTTCCCATGGTGTCTTTCATTCCAATAACCGGTCCATCTACAAGGGAATCATCTCGCTCCCCGATGTCCTGGAGCTGAGTGATACGGAGATCAAAAAACTGGGAGCCATAGCCCCGGGATGTACTCTGAATATCATCAGTGACGCCTCGGTTAAAGAGAAGTTCAGACTGCATATGCCCCCGCAGATCTACAACTTTGAAGAAATCTCCTGTAAAAACGGCAACTGTATTTCTCATCCCGAGAAGTATCAGCATGTGAAAACACATTTCTACCGCTCCAATGAATCCCGCTTTGTTTGTAAATACTGTGAAAAGAGCCATTCCTTCGAGGAAATCTGGGATATTTAATCAGAATCCCCCTGGCAGGGGATATCCTGTTTTCTCTTTATTGAAGAATTAAAAAAGCTGATCCCTGGCAGGATCAGCTTTTTTATGGTCCGGATGTAAAATCTGTCCGGAGTGTCAGTCCAGAAGATAGGTGTTTTCATCTCCAGTGCTGCTGCCGCTGTCTCCGGAGAAAGGATCATTCAGCAGAAAATCGATCATTCCGTCATCAATCTCATCATAGGATGTGCTTGAATTCTCATAGGGGTCTACCAGAAGCTCAATGCCGGGAGAGCTGATCAGGGCACTGGAGAAATCACTCAGATATTTCTGGGTCAGATCATCAGTCCTCTGCTGCTGGTATTTATGAATAGGACAATAGGTTTTGGGCTCCGTTCCCGCCAGGAATACCTCTTTTCGTGTACCGTGTGTACAGGCATCAGTCGGTATCTGACCTGATACATTACATACTTCCATCTCCACTATACCGTGGCTGGGTCTTCTGAAATCCTCAATAGGCATCTGGCTGTTGATATAGGCCATATACTCACCCCAGATCCATCCGGTTGCCGTGGCACCGGTCTGGTTAACACCCAGAGTACTTCCTCTCTGGTCGAAACCGGCCCACATGACTGTGGTGTAGTGGGGGGAGAATCCCGCTGTCCAGGCATCCGCCCAGTTCTGGGTGGTTCCTGTTTTACCACCCACGGGCATCCTGTCAAAGCCTCTCACATAGCGGGGAAGGTGTTTCAGAGTTCCGGATCTGGTGGTTTCCTGAAGCAGTTCCGTCATGATATACGCTTCTTCAGGAGACATGATCTGAAGGTCTTCCTTCTCCTGCTGATCACGTAAATCCCTCTCGGGATTGAGTATGATATTTCCGTTTCTGTCTTCCACATAACGAATCGCTATGGGCTGGACGGCCTTTCCCTGGTTGGGGAACGTCGCGTAAGCCTGAGCCATGCGCAGGGGGCTGACAGTGATGACACCCAGTCCGAGGGGGTAGAGTCGGGGAAAGCGCCGTCCGATTTCTACGGGGTCAGAGTATCCCAGCAGTCTGGCTGCCCGGCTGATGGCCGATTCAAACCCGATTCCCTCAAGAACCGTAATGGCCGGTACATTCATGGAGTTGGCCAGAGCATCCCGCAAAAGAACGCTTCCTTCCCATTCCCCTCTGTAGTTGAGAGGGGTGTAGGAGGATCCGTCAGGGTTTACAAAGACCCTGGGAGCATCCACAATCCTTGTGGCAGGTGTGTATTTTTGGGATGAAATTGCCGCTGAATAGTACAGGGGCTTAAAGGCGGAACCGGGCATGAGTTCACCGTTTACGGCTCTGTTGAACTGGTTGGCACGGTTAAACTCGCTGCCTCCCACCATGGCCAGAATATATCCTGTTTCGTTATCCAGTGTTATCATGGCCGTCTGTACGGTGGACTGCTGATTTCTCAGTTTGTTCTCGTCGTAGCTGTACTGGCTCATGAAATTGATTTCATCCATGCCGAACATCATGGAAAGCATATCCATGGTTGGATTTATACTGTTCTGGAACTGTTCTTTCGCTCTTTTTTGCTCCTGAGAGTCGGCAATTCTGATTTTCTCGTTATTGGTGGACAGGGACAGAAGATCGATAATGGGAATATAAACCTCATCTACAATCTTCATTCTGTTGCCGATATTCTCCTGGTAGCTGGCATTCCAGCGCTGGAGACCCTTCTGGGTCAGTTCATCCGCTTTGGCCTGATAATCCAGATTCAAAGTGGTATGGACAACATAACCGTCCCGGTAGATATCCTGTTTTCCGTAAAGCATTTCATCCAGCTGGGTCCGGATATATTCGCTGAACCAGGGAGCCTTGTCTTCCCGTTCAAAAAACGCTGTGGTTCTGTTATCCCTGGACCAGTCATACCGGTTGTTCCAGTAGTCCGCCATGCTGAGATCAGCTTTCTCCTGGGTCAGATAGCCGTTGTTCACCATCTGCTGGATGATGGAGGACTGAATAACCTTGGCCCGTTCGGGAAAGCGGATAGGAGAATAGCGGCCGCTGGTGCTGACCAGCTGAATCACCAGCATCACCGATTCGGCTACTGTGTTCTCTGATGCGGAATGACCAAAATAGAACTTGGATGCCGCTTCCACACCATGGGTATTATGACCGAAGGGCATTCTGTTGATATACAGCTCAATAATCTCATACTTGGTCAGCTGCCGTTCAAGCTGAAAAGCCCACCAGAGCTCCTTCAGTTTTCTGGTGACCGATATATCACTTCTGTCGGCATACAGATGACCGGCCAGCTGCTGGGTCAGTGTACTGCCGCCCTGAAGGTTCCTGTAAAAAACAGAACGGTACAGGGCTCGCATGGTTCCCATTATGGAGAAACCGTTATGTTCAAAGAAGTTACTGTCTTCTCTCGTAATAAGAGCATAGATAAGACTTTCGGGGAGATCCTGCAGGGATATGATCTCCCTTTTCTCTTCAGAGAAGAATTCTGTAATCAATTCCCCATTGATATCCAGAATCTGTGAGGGAAGAGCCGGAGTATCCTCTCCAAAATTCTCCATATTCATAATATTATAATTGGTTGCAACTACCAGTCCTGTGGTTATGCCCACACCTACAGTTATAAGTCCCAGTGAGGACAGAAGAACCAGAAGTATTACTTTTCGCTTACCGGAAAAAATCATAGCCTTAAAAGTATGGGACACGGAGGTATTTGTCAATACTCAGCGGGTTTCAAGGAGTATCTCAGGGATCATGGTAATATTGATCCTCTGCTGCATCTCTGCAGTAAAATCACGGCTCATTCTGAAATCGCCCAGTTCTATGCGGATGCTGTGGCTTCCGGGCTGAATCTCCAAAGCTGTATCCAGTTCCTCCTGACTCAGTTCCCGTCCATCCAGAAAGACGGAAAATCCCTTCATGACTTCAATGGTGAGAAGGGGCAGCTGATACTGAAGAACATGATCCAGAATCAGTGTCTGTCCGGCATCCAAAGAAAATGTGAGAGACTCTTCACTTCCGTCTTCCGTACGGATGGTCAGTGTATGGAGTCCTGTATTCAGCAGATAGGGCCCATCGGGCCAGTCATAGCTTTTCCCGTCAATGCTGATCAGAATGCCTTCGCTTATCTCCTGGGCCCTGTCATTGAGTATGTTGAGCTTCAGAAGCCCCTTTTTCATATATACAGGTGACATTTCAATGACAATGTCTTTGTTAAAGGCCGCATCCGGTATCCCTTTGGTTATAGGCAGAATACTCAGAATCAGAGGAAAATTCTCTTTCTGACTGCTGTCGCTCATCAGAAAACTGGAACGGTCGGGAGACAGGGTATGGTCTCTTTTTAAAGGGATGAGAACATTCAGGTCAGAATGGAAAGGGAGAAAGCGCATAAACGCCTGGGTCCCTCTGTAGCTGTTATTCTCCAGAGTAAAGTTCTGGTCCAGATCTTTATAAAGGTACAGGGCAAAGCTGTTTTTATAGATAACCATTTCATCTGATGCTCTGACAGAAACACTGATCCCCTGAACC
>JAQQAM010000186.1 GCA_028532905.1 Spirochaetales bacterium | reverse complement strand
TGGCGGCAGCTTTCTGAGCGCACCCCGTTCCAAGGACGGAGTCCTGACTCTTCAAAACTATGTGGTCCTGTTCAAAGACCCGGTCTTTTACCAGGCCCTGTTTAACACAGCCTTTATCGTATTAATATCCGTTTCCCTAGAGTTTATCCTGGCCTTCGGCCTGGCTCTGCTGATCAATATGAAATTCCGGGGTTCGGGATTTTTCCTGTTCATCGCTCTGATCCCCATGTCCCTGCCGGCTGTGGCTGTGGGCGCCATGTGGAACAGCGGGCTGGCCACCTACGGCTGGCTGAACTCCTTTCTGATCCGATTGAATATTATAGATGCGGCTGACAAGATCATTTTTCTGGGGGGCAACAATATTCAGAGAATGCTGCTCATCATCATTGTGGATGCCTGGCAGGTGATCCCCTTTATGATGGTCATACTCCTTTCGGGCATGCAGAGTCTGAAGCCTGAACTCTTCGAAGCCGGTTATGTCTTCGGAGGCAGCAAGATTCAGGTTTTAAGAAAAATAACCATCCCCCTTATGAAACAGACAATAACCACCGCCATGATTCTCCGGATCATCGCGGCCATTCAGATATGGCTGATCATCGTTATGATCTTCGGTTTCAACAGACTTCCTGTGCTGCTGGAACAGATCGTATTGAATGTGGATCAGTACTCCGGCTCCGACGAGTTCTTCCGCAAGGGTATGGCTCTGTCGGTTATCGTTGCCATTATTGTTTCGGTTGCCTCTTTTGTCTATCTGAAAGCCTCGGGAGCCTTTGATGATCCCGAAGAGCAGAAGGAGCAGGTATGAACAATAAACTGAGACAGAACATATACCGCTCAGCACGGAGTACCTCCCTGTATATAGTTGTGACCGGTGTGGCCATGATGCTCATTTTCCCCATGTTTTTTCTGTTTACCACATCCCTTATGTCAGACTATGAGAACTATCAGGAATGGCCCAAACCCCTTCTCCCCTCCCGGACAGTGGATTTCAGGCTTGTCCCTCTGGAAGAAAAAGACGGAGAAGAGGCCTATGGTCTACAGGTCTACAACTTTGCAGAAGGTGATTTCATTCCCTACGGGCCTGTGAGCAACAGCCGGTCAAAAAGCTCCCTGAGAAAACTGAACAATTTTATCTACAATAACTTCAACTGCCGGACCAGTACCGAAGAGATTCTTCTGTGGATGGATGAGACAGATGCAAAGGGCTCCCATTCCTTCACTCTGAAAAAGGGAATTCTCAATAATTACAACCGCTTTTTCCGGCTCTATTCCGGAGCCCTGACATCGGTTCTGGCCAGTATATCCACAGCACTTTTCACAATACTCATCAGCCTCAGCATCGGCGGAATGGCGGGATATGCCTTTGCCCGGTATGTGTTCAAGGGCAAAAACATTCTGAAGCTGAGCGTCCTCTTTGTCCGGATGTTCCCTCCTGTGGCCATCGCCCTGCCCATGGTCATCACCCTGGGAAAAATCGGTCTTTATGACAAACCAGTGGGGCTGAGTCTCATCTATTCCATCAACCAGATTTCCCTGTCCATATGGATTACAGCCAGTATCTTCATGGGTATTCCTGAATCTCTGGAAGAGGCGGCCCTCATATTCGGAACCAGTAAAATAGGCGCCTTCTTCAGAGTCACCCTCCCCCTGGCGGTTCCCGGACTGGCAGCCTGTGCCATGTACTCATTTATCTATTCCTGGAACGAGGTGATCAATGCCCTCATTCTGACCCAGTTTAATCCGACCCTCCCTGTTGTTGTGTACCGCTCTCTGCTGGGAGCCAACGCACAGGTTCATCTCATAGCTGCGGGTTCCGTAGCCCAGGCCCTGCCGGCCATCATATTCACCCTGTTTATCCGCAGATACATTCTGCAGATGTGGGGAGGTGTAAAGGTTTAGTTCTCCCGTTACTAAAATCAGCACAATCGGGCGGTTTTTGATAAGCCGCCCCAGTCAGAAAGCCCCCGGGGCTGAAAGGAGTAAAAAACAATGGCCGTATTAGAGTTAAATGATCTGGCAAAAAGATATAACAGAAAAGTCTGGGGAGTCCGGAAAATGGACCTGGAAGTGGAAGACAGAGAATTCATTGTCTTTCTGGGACCTTCAGGCTGCGGAAAAACAACCTGTATGAGAATGATAGCCGGTCTGGAAGAGACAACCAGAGGCAGCATTAATCTGGAGGGTCGGGATATTACCGATCTGCCCCCCCGGGACAGAAATATCTCAATGGTCTTCCAGAACTATGCCATCTGGCCCCATATGACCGTTTTTGACAATATTGCCTTCTCCCTGAAGCTGAAAAAGATGCCCAAAGAGGACATCAGAAAAACCGTTGAAGAAGTTGCGGGTATGGTCAAGATAGAACAGCTTCTGACCCGTTTTCCGGGACAGATGTCCGGAGGACAGCAGCAGCGTGTCGCTCTGGCCCGGGCCCTGGCAGTGAAGCCCAAACTCTTTCTCATGGATGAACCCCTTTCCAACCTGGATGCCAAGCTGAGAGTGGTAATGCGCACCGAACTGAAAGCCATCCACCAGAAGACAGGAGCCACCAGCATATTTGTGACCCATGACCAGTCGGAAGCCATGAGCATGGCTGACAGAATCGTTATTATGAAAGACGGAGAGATCATTCAGGTGGGCACACCCGAAGACGTCTATTTCCGTTCAGCCGATATGTTTGTGGCCGGATTTATCGGGACACCTCCCACCAATTTCTTTCCGGTGAGTATCAGAAAAGAAAATGACAGGGGATACCTGGAACACTCTGATTTCAACTGTCCCCTGGGGTCTGAAGAGCTGGGTCTGGTTTCAAAGGGAGGAAGAGAGGAACTGGTTCTGGGCATCCGCCCCGAGGATTTCAAGCTTGCCGCACCGAGAAAAGGGATTCTCAATGCAGAAGTTCTGGTTGTGGAACCTCAGGGTTCTCACCAGATTCTGGCTGTGGAGCTGGCGGGAAACATTGTGAAAATCATTGTGTCTCCCGATCAGAAGCTGGCGCCGGGAGATCCCGTCTCCTTTGACTTTGACTACAAACACCTCCACTTTTTTGATAAAGACAGCGAGAAAAGGATTTCATGATTCCACTGGCAGATGAGCTGGCCGGGTATCTGCCCGATGAATCCTGGAAAAAACTGATCAATCTCTCCCTCCCCTATCAGGATAAAAGGGATGATACCGGTCACTTTGAAACCGTCACAGCCTGGGCCTGGGCCATCCTGGAACTGGACAGCCATGAGGCAGACAAAGAGGTGGTTCTGGCTGCAGCACTCCTTCATGACATAGGCTGGAGCCGCCTGAGCGAAGAAGACAGATGGCACCTTTTTTCTTCAGACCTGACTCCTTCCCAGGAGAGAAGACTGAGACTGGCTCATGAGAGGGAGGGAGCCGAACTGGCCTCCCGTCTGCTCAGTGAAGCCGGGTATTCAAGAGAGTTCGCTCAGAAGGTCTGCTTCCTTATTGAAGGGCACGATACAAGAGAGGATATAGACTCGGCGGAAGAAGGGGTACTGAGGGATGCTGACAAACTCTGGATGGTGACCAATCAGGGTTTCAAAGCCGATCTGAGACGGAGAAAGGTATCTGCCGCCGTATGGGGCCGCTACCTGGAGAATGTGTTCCAGAAAGAAGGGGCTTTCTACACGGAAGCAGCCCGGAACTGGGCCGTTCAGCGCCTCTCCCGGCTCAGGAAGGGATATTCGGTTGCAGAAGCCGGCAGAGAAAAGAAACCTGTGGTTCTGATCTGCCACTACCGGGTCGGCTGGACAGACGGCGTGTCCCTGGAGATCGAAAAACGCCAGAGTATTCTGGAAGAGATGGGCTTCGGCTGCTGTCTTCTGGCGGGTCCCGGCAGCAGAGGGGCCGACTTCACAGTCCCGGAACTGGATTTTGACACCCCGGAAGCCAGAAAAATCAGCCGCAACGCCTTCGGAGGACTCGAGGACTACAGCCGTGAAGAAGATCTGGAACAGGATATCCTTGTCCTGTCAGAGCGGATAGAACAGAAACTGGATGCCATACTCTCCAGGGTGGAACCCGATTTTATACTGCTCCATAATATTTTCTCACACGGCCGCCATATCGCGGCTGCCAGGGCCTTCCACAACTGTCTGGTTCAATACAAAATTCCTTCCCTGGCCACCCATCACGATTTTTACTGGGAACGGGATGATTTCAGAAGGACCTCCGGCCCCCGGATCGAAGCCTATATGAAACAGTATGTCCCTCCCGTGATTCCCGGATTGAAACATGCGGTAATCAACTCTCTGGCGGCCCGGAACCTGCTGAACCGCTGCGGTATAGATGCCATGATCTTCCCGGATACCCTGGATTTTTCTGTGGATCAGTGGGAGAAGGATGATTACAATGTTCATCTGCTGAAGGACTTCGACCTGAGGGAGGATGATATCTATATCCTCCAGGCCACCCGGATTGTCAGAAGAAAGGGAATTGAACTCATTCCGCCCCTGATCCGGGAGCTGAACAGTCCCTCTTTTCTGCAGAGAATACAGGGCAGAACACTCTACAACGGAAAAAAGGCCGGCAGGGACTGCCGCTTTGTTTTTCTTCTGGCCGGATACGCAGAACAGGAGGCCGAAGGCTACCGGCAGCAGCTGGAGGCCATGATGAAGGAACTGGAGATTCCTCACCGCTTTCTCCGTTCCAGAATAGCCGGACAGAGAACTATGGAAGAGGACAAAAGAATCTATTCTCTTTTTGACACCTACCCCTATGCGGATCTGGTCTCCTACCCCAGTATTTATGAGGGCTGGGGGAACCAGTTCATTGAAGCCGTATTTGCCCATAAACCGGTTATTGTTCATGAGTATCCCGTGTTCCGTTCAGATATCAGTCCCAAAGGCTACTCCATTATTTCCCTGGGCAGCGGAGCCCAAAGGGGGAAGGACGGCCTGTACAGTCTCACAGAAGAGGTAATTCAGTCCGCTGCGGGAAGGATTATCGAGAGCCTTCTGTCTCCTGACACCTGTGATCAGCTGAAAAAGAATTTCGATCTGGCCAGAGCCAACAACTCCTATGACTACCTGCGGGCTCTTATGCGGCAGAGTATGGAGCATTATGAGAATCTTTGAGTCCGGCTCTTTCACTGTGGATTCTGTTCAGATCAGCAGCAACTGCAGTGAACTTATTATTAAAGGAGAAGCCTGGTGCATCTGGCCCAACAGAGAGGGAGAAGGCTTTCACCTGTCTGATGCCGCCCCGGCTTTAAGCCGTCTGGGCTGCCGGGAGACGGGCATCTCCCTTTCCTGGCCTGCCACGGCCTCCTGCTGCTCCCTTCTCCTTGAAACAGAGGAGGATTCGGTTCTTATAGATAAAGAGGAAGACCCGAAGGGATATCATGAGGAAATCCGGATTTTTGCCGACTCTCCGGATGGAATCAGATTCCGGTTTACCGGTTCATCCGGAGGCTTTACAGTCAACAGACTGAACAGGGAACAGGATTCGGACAATGAGGACTGTTTAACCAAACCGGGGGCGGTGCAAAAGCAGTTTCAGCTGGGGCTGATCGGACCGGAGGGAGAAAACAACCTCCCCCCGGAACAGGGCTTCAGGGCTCTGGTGCCCCTGGCCCGGAACATCCTGGAATCCTTCCCCCTCCACGGAGAGCCCCCTGTTCTTCATATCTTCGGATATGCTGCCGGCCATGACAGAGGCTATCCCGACTACAGCCCGTCTCAAAAACTGGGGGGACCGGCCGTTTTTAAAGAGATTCTTTCCCGGATCAAATCCCTGGGATTCCGAATCTCCCTGTATATGAATGCCAGACTGATGGACAGCTCTCTCCGGGGCAGCCTTCCCCATCTGGAGCAGAGTATCCTCAGATCTCCGGAGGGAACAGCATACAGCGAAGAGTACTTCGGCAGAACCTTTCTGGTTATGGATCCCTCCTCACCGGCCTGGATAGAGGAACTCTATAACCGGGCGTTGGAGCTTGCCGGACTGGGAGCCGATCTGATTCAGCTGGATCAAATCGCCGGCCGGGCGGCGCCTGCCCCTCCCGGGACACCCTGGGGCGAGGGATATGCCGGCCTGATCCGGAGAATCCAGTCATCCGGGACAGAGGTCTGGATACAGGGGGTCTCCTCTTTTTATCCGGCGGATGCCTTTGAACTGACCTGGAAAAATCTGGAAGTGCTGGAAGGGGGAGTCCTCAGAGGGGGAAATCCTTTCGGCATAAACGATCTGGGGCTGTTGAAGGTTCTCAAACAAAGGGGCCGTTTCAGAGGCACCCTGCTGGTTCCCATAGACAAAGGGAAACTGATAGACGGTCATTTCCCGTTCCGTCTGGATCTGATGGATAAAAATGGACTGCTTCCGCTTTATGGCCCGGATTATATCAGTAACAGATTATCCTGTCTGAAAGGATTTCCAATCCGGGAGGGAGTATAATCCGGCCACAAGTTCTCTGATCCCGGGCCGGCGTTCTGTCTGCCGGTTTGCCTATTCACTATCCCGGAAACTCTCATCAGTCCAGAGATTCCGTTTTTTCCTCTGTTCCTTGCCCTGCTCAGTAAACAGACAGTTCAGATCATTCCTGTACTTGTGGAGGATGTCCCGCTCCGTCTCCAGTATGGCGAAGCGGTCGATAATCTCTTTTGAGGGGCCTATATCCGTACCGATCCAGCGCCGTCCTTTGAGCTCGGCAACTACATAGGTTGTCCCGGAACCGCCGAAAGGATCAAATACCAGGTCACCGGGGCGGCTGGCCATTTCAATGATTCTGTCCAGGACCTTTATGGAAAGCTCATTGGCGTTTTTCCGCCTCTTGTATTTGGCATGACGGACGGGAGGGATATCGGTCCAGATATCCGTAATATTGACGCCTTTACTGTTCATCTTCGATTTATAACCGCCGTAGTCTTTCAGATCGCCATAGCATTTGGGACAGATTTGCATGGGGATGCGGTCGGGAATAAAATGAGAGGCCTTCTTCCCCTTTGTGTAATAGAGAATGGAGTAATGAGAAGGATACAGCCTGCCCTTGACCGGAAGGCTGTATTTGATATCCACTGCAATCCAGTGTTTAAAGTAAAGTCTTTTATTCAAATGACTTGCCAGCTCACTGTTCCATTTAGGAAGATTCCAGATAAACAGGGAGCCTCCCTGCTTAAGAGTCCGGCACAGCTCATCGGCCCAGCTTTTCATCCAGCTGATATATTCTTCCTCTTTCAGAAGATCATTCATTCCCGAGGGGTATTTTTTATCAAGGTTGAAGGGGGGGTCCGCAAAAACAAGATCCAGGGAATTATCCTCCAGGGAAGCCAGGACATCCATACAGTCGTTTCTGTAGAGGGTACCCAGTTCGGTGGTCATGGTCTGTTTGAGTTTTCTGTGTTTCCGCCCCCGGGATAGGGGTTCTTTTATATCCGGCAGATTTTTCTGCAGCCCGGCAAGGACCTGATCATCCACCACGCCCCAGAGGATTTTCATCTGCAGAATGCTGAGTCCCAGTGCCTCCGCTATTTTTACAAGATGCTCTCCGGCCGGCAGCTTCCGATCCCGGAAATAACTCTTGATCTCCTCATAGGGGATGGCCAGTTTTTCAGAAAGTTTTTTAAGTTCTGCAGGGCTTTTTTCGAATACTCCGGGACTCTGAATCATGGGATGATTTTAGAATGATCCCCCCCCTTTGTCGAGAACTATTGATGAATTGGTCAAAAAACAAAAATGATTCAGTTTTTTTTATTAATTTATTAAGTCTATATAAGGGAAACCGATATATCGGCATTCCTTCTGAACACTTAAATTATAATTAAATTTTATGCAAAGCCCCCCCCGATACAGAGAATGTCAGCCGTAGGACTGGCCAGGCAAGGATGCCTGAAAATGTAAAAACTCATGGAGGATTTTAAATGATTATCAATCACAACATCACGGCAATGAATGCCAACAGAAACCTGGGAATAGCCAATTCCAATTCGGCTGCGAATATGGGAAAGCTCTCCTCAGGAATGCGCATCAACAAAGCAGGTGACGATGCATCAGGTCTGGCTGTTTCAGAAAAAATGCGGGCTCAGATCCGCGGTCTGAATCAGGCGTCCAGAAATGCTGCCGACGGTATCTCTTTCATCCAGACCACTGAAGGATTTCTGCAGGAAACAACAGACATCATTCAGAGAGTCCGCGAACTGGCTGTTCAGGCTTCCAACGGCATCTACACCGCAGAAGACAGAATGCAGATTCAGGTGGAAGTATCACAGCTTGTTGATGAGCTGGACAGAGTTGCCTCTCATGCACAGTTCAACGGTATGAACATGCTTACCGGACGTTTTGCTGCTGACACAGGGAACAATGTTGTAACCGGAAAAATGACCTTCCACATTGGTGCCAATATGGACCAGAACGAGCAGGTTTTTATCGGAACAATGACTGCCGAAGCTCTGGGCCTCCGTCAGGTCGGAACAGGTGAGATTATGTCTATCTCCACTCCTGAACAGTCCAACAGAAACATCGGTGTACTGGACTCAGCACTGAAGACTGTAAACAAACAGAGAGCGGACCTGGGAGCCTACCAGAACAGAATGGAAATGGCAATCAAGGGAATCGATACAGCCGCTGAGAACCTTCAGGCGTCTGAATCCAGAATCCGTGACCTGGACATGGCAAAAGAAACTGTTGACTTCACCAAGAACCAGATTCTCTCTCAGGCCGGTAATGCAATGCTGGCTCAGGCAAACCAGAGAACACAGTCTGTTCTCCAGCTGCTGCAGTAATCTGCTTCTTTGCTGCAGAGACCTTAATTTCTGCCTCTGCAGCAGGAAAGAAAAAAATACCCCGAAAGCCCTATGGCCCTCCGGGGTATTTTTTTTGACCTGATTTCCAGATAAAGCTGCCGGCAGAACTGCCCGCCGGCATACGGGAATCAGCCGATCACCACAGCTTCCCAGGGTCTGAGCATCAAACCCGAGACATTCTTTCTGAGAGAGGGATAGTTGCTGATCAGAACCTGATCATCCTCAAAATCTGCGGTTCTGTGGGCGGCAGGAGAGGAGCTGAGATTCAGAATAACCTGAACAGTGCGTCCCTCATATACCCTGTTATAGGCAAAAACAGCCGCTTCAGAGTCCACCATCTCCATTGTACCGTAAGCCAGGTTCCGGTCGCCTTTCCGGAGGGCTATCATCTTCTTGTAATAGGAGTGAATCGTGCCGGCCTTCCCTTTCTGTGCCTCCACATTGATATGCTCCCAGTTCCGGGCCATCATGATCCAGGGTTCGGCTTCAGAGAAACCGCCATTGGCGGTAGAATCCCACTGCATGGGGGTCCGGCTGTTGTCACGGCCCCATTTGATTATATCCTTCATCACTGCTTCCGTGTCCTCGCCCTTCTCTTCCGCCACCCGGTAGCGGATGGTCGTATGGGGGTCACGGAACTGATCCAGAGACGTGAAGCCGGCATTCATCATACCGATTTCGTCTCCCTGATAGATATAGGGGGTTCCCCACTGGGTCAGGATCATGGTTGCCAGACAGGTGGCCGACTCCCTCCAGTATTTTTCATCATCCCCGATAACAGAGACAACACGGGCCAGATCGTGATTTCCCAGAAAAACAGCATCCCAGCCGTCAATGGAGAGCTGTTTGTACCACTTCTCGTAGAATTTTTTATAGTTCTGTGCGGGATTATCCTCAAACTCGTCATCTTCCAGAAATCCGAGATGGAAGATCATATCAAACTCATTCCGGCTTTTGTCCACATACAGACGGGCCCCCTCGGGTGTGGAACCGCCGGTTTCTCCCACGGTAACAGGATCGTATTTATTCATAACCTTTTCGGACAGTTCCTGCAGATACTGGTGGCCCAGTTCATGGTTTCTGAAGTGACAGAACCGTTTGCTTTCCCCGGGAGCATGCACATAATCGGGATTCCCCTCAGGTCTTCCAATCAGGTGGATGGCATCAAAGCGGATGCCGTCAATTCCCTTCTCCAGCCACCACTCCACCATACGGTGTATTTCGGCACGAAGGCTTTCACTGCGCCAGTTCAGATCCGGCTGTTTCACACCAAAAATATGACAGTAGTACTGGCCGGTCTTTTCATCATACTCCCAGGCTTCGGGACAGAAATAGGAGTCCCAGTTATTGGGTTCGTCGGCCCAGATATACCAGTCCCTCTTCGGATTATCTTTACTGCTTCTGGATTCGATAAACCAGGAATGCTCATCAGAGCTGTGATTCAGGACCAGATCCATCATAATACCCATATTCCGTTTATGAGCCTCTTCCAGTAGGGTATCCAGATCTTCCATGGTTCCCATCTCTGTCATGATGTTCTGATAATCGGATATATCATATCCCATATCATCATTGGGAGACGAACAGAAAGGACTGAGCCAGAGCATGTCCACTCCAAGATCGGACAGATAGTCCAGTTTTTCGGTTACCCCGGCCAGATCGCCGATGCCGTCCCGGTTACTGTCGTTGAAACTGCGGGTATAGATCTGATAGACAACCATTTCTTCCAGTGGTTTATGATGAAACATGAAATCTCCTCCATCCAGCGGGAAATATTAAATTTTTAATGCAGAGACCAAATTAACGAAAATTGTATCTGATGACAATCATCAAGGACAGGGATTCTCATGATAAAAGAGGAAAACAGTCATGAATTCGATGAAAAAGCTCCCTCACAGACCCATAAAATGTATGAGGGCCGACAAATTCATTGACTTGCCCTGCAGGCAATGCTATAAAAGAATCATACAACAATGGAAACGTTACCATTGAAGATCAAATAAATAATAACTATCTTTTTTAATAGAAGAGGAGCATAGAATGCAGGACAAGATCAGAGGAGTCTTATTCGACCTGGACGGAGTTCTGGTGGATACAGCAAAATATCATTATCAGGCATGGAGTCAGCTGGCCGAATCCCTTGGATTCAGTTTCACAGAAAAAGACAACGAACGCCTGAAAGGGGTATCCCGTCAGGCCTCTCTGGAAATACTGCTTTCCATTGGAAACGTTTCACTGACGGATAAACAGAAAGAAAATGCCATGGCTGAAAAAAACGCCAATTATGTGGAAATGATCAGTAAAATGACACCCGGAGGCATCCTTCCGGGAGCTCTGGAACTCCTGAAGGAGCTCAGAGAAAAAGGAATTAAAACAGCTCTGGGGTCAGCCAGTAAAAATGCTCCCATAATTCTGGAAAGAACAGGACTGGATCAATACCTGGATGCGGTTGTGGACGGCAACAGAACCTCTCAGGCCAAACCGGACCCGGAAGTATTCCTTCTCGGTGCGTCAGACCTGAATCTGAAACCCGGTGAATGTGTTGTCTTTGAAGATGCGGAAGCCGGAGTGGAAGCCGGAAAAGCAGGCGGCATGCTGACTGTAGGAATCGGCCACGAAGATCAGCTGGGTGCCGCTGATGCCCTCTTCCCGAACCTGAAGGGTGTGAGCTGGACCATGATTACAGAAGCCCTGGAAAAGAGCTGAAAACACTCTGGCTTTTTACAGAAAAAGAGCCGGACATCCGTAACCGGCAGAACCAAAGAGGTAAGATAAATGAAGAACTATATCAAACACGATCCCTGGAAGATCATAGAAGAGGGTTTCAAACCCGAATACAACCGAATTTCCGAAAGTCTCTGCAGTCTGGGAAACGGACATATGGGCCAGAGGGCCAATTTTGAAGAAAGCTACAGCGGCGATACCCTCCCCGGCAGCTATATGGCCGGCGTCTACTATCCGGATAAAACCATAGTGGGCTGGTGGAAAAACGGTTACCCTGAGTATTTTGCCAAGGTTCTGAATGCTCCCGACTGGATTGGGCTGAAACTGACTCTGGGGGGTCAGGAAATTGATCTGGCCCATGCCGATGTGGAAGAGTTCTACAGAGAAATTGACATGCAGACCGGTATTCTCTACAGAAAAGCCCGTCTCAGGACAGCTCCGGATACCCTTATTGAAATCGAAAGCAGCCGCTTTGTCTCCATGGCCCGTCCGGAGGTGGGGACCTACCGGTATACCCTCCGCCTGGTGGAAGGAGAGGGGGACCTGAAGATATCCAGTTTTATAGAAGGCAATGTTCATAATGAAGATGCCAATTATGATGAGTACTTCTGGGAACACCAGGGAGAAGAGCTGGATTCCGACTCGGCAGCGATTGTTCTGAAGACAAAAAAAACGGGTTTTACCCTGGCCAGCCGGATCAGTACAAAGGTGTTTCACTTCAAAACGGCCGGATCAGCAGAGTCCGTCCCTCAGAAAGAAGCGCTCAAATCACCGGGGCGTGTATCCCAGGAATTTGATCTGGTGCTCCGGCAGGGCGAAGGGGTTCATATTGAAAAATACAACTCCAGCCTCACAGACCGGGATCATAAAACAGGAGACCTTTTGAGCAGGGGAAAAGCCATCCTGTCGGATGCTGCCGCCGCCGGTTTTGATACACTGAAAGAAGAACAGGTAGACGCCTGGAGACATATCTGGGATCAGAGCGATATTACCATAGAGGGCGATGTGGCTGCCCAGCAGGGTATCCGCTTCAATATCTTCCAGCTGAAACAGACCTACACAGGCAAGGATGAGCGTCTGAACATCGGACCCAAGGGATTTACGGGTGAAAAATACGGCGGTGCCTCCTACTGGGACACAGAAGCCTACTGCCTCCCCTTCTTCCTGAATACAGATGACTCCTCCATTGCCCGGCAGCTCCTGGTGTACCGGCACAATCATCTGGAACGGGCTATCGAGAATGCCGGCAAACTGGGCTTTACCGATGGTGCCGCGCTCTATCCCATGGTGACCATGAACGGAGAAGAGTGCCACAACGAGTGGGAGATCACCTTTGAAGAGATCCACCGGAACGGCGCCATCGCCTACGGGATCTATGACTACATCAACTGCACCGGAGACAAGGACTATCTGCTGCCCAAAGGAATGGAGGTCCTCACAGGAATTGCCCGGTTCTGGTCCCAGAGAGTGAACTGGTCAGAGGCAAAAAAGAAGTATGTCATGCTGGGGGTAACAGGCCCCAACGAATATGAAAACAATGTTCACAACAACTGGTATACAAATTATATTGCCGCCTGGTGTCTCCGCTACACGGCGGAATGCGCATCAGATCTGGCTGCCTCAAAACCAGAAGAGTATAAAGAACTGGCATCATCCCTCGGTCTGGATGAAGATGAGCTGAAGCGCTTTGAGTCCATTGCCGCACAGATGTACCTTCCCGAAGACAGAGAAAAAGGCGTTTTTCTCCAGCAGGACGGCTATCTGGACAAGGAGATAAAACCGGTAGACACACTGAAAGAGGAAGACCGGCCCCTGAACCAGAACTGGTCCTGGGACAGGATTCTCCGCTCCTGTTATATCAAGCAGGCTGATGTTCTGCAGGGATTCTTTTTCTTTGAAGATGATTTTGATAATGAGACCCTGAAACGGAATTTCGATTTTTATGAGCCTTTGACGGTCCATGAATCTTCACTGAGTCCCTGTGTCCACACCATTCTGGCAGAGACTCTGGGATACGAAGAGAAAGCCTATGAGATGTATTTACGAACTGCCAGACTGGATCTGGATGACTACAACAATGATACGGAAGACGGCTGTCACATTACCAGCATGGCCGGAACCTGGATGTCAGTGGTTATGGGATTTGGAGGACTGCGTCACAGAAAAGGCGAGCTCTATCTCAATCCATCCCTCCCGGCAAAGTGGAAGGGCTACAGTTTCAAGCTGATGCACAGGGGTGTACAGATGAAAGTCTCTGTAACAAAAGAGGGAATCACACTGGAAAATCAGGGCGGAAAAGAGGTCAGCATAAACCTTGGAACAAAAGACAGGTTTGAAACACTGCAGCTGTCCCCGGGTGAATCTCTGGTGAAATAGAATACGCTTATATAAATAAGTAATACAAAGGCCCCTGCTTCCAATCATCCGATTCAAGCAGAGGCTTATTCATTCCCCCACCCCGTCGGCAGTGCGACAATGTGACAGTACGACAATGTGACAGTGCGACAATGTGACAGAGCGTCAGGGTGACTGAATGAGTTGCTACCAGCGGTATGCGCTGATGGGGGGATAGGCTTTTTTAACAGCCAGATACAGGGGGAACCCCACAATAACACCGGCTGCATTCTGAAGAATATTTCCGGGAATCTCGGTTGCTGCGGCCCCAAAGCCGTACATCAGGCCCCCTGTTACAAAATAGATTCCCGCCATAATCACAGTAGCGGCTATAAAGGAAAGGATCAAAGCAAGAATCATCCTGCCTCTGCTGTCCACTCCCGATGCTCTGAAAATCATACCAATGGCCATTCCCTGTATGCCGTGAGCGAAAAAGGTAATGGGGGCCCACTGAGCATAACCGCCCAGAATATCGGCCAGAGCTGTACCCAGACCGCCTGCAGCGAGAGCTGTAAAGGGCCCGAAGGTGAGGGCTGTAAAAAAGATGGCCACATCAGCCAGGTTTATATATCCTCTTGTGGGTGTCACAGGAACCCTGATGATCATGGTACATACCGTTGTAAGAGCTGTGAGCACCGCTACGGCAGCAATCCGGAAAGCGAGGTTCTGTTTAGACCTGTCAGTCTGGTTTTCCATTTGAGTTTTCTCCAATTTCATTTGATTGAAGAAAATAGTATCAGATTAGTAATCAACAGAGCAATAAGCAGGAGGGAAGAAAAGATCTGAATCCTCACACTCTCGGGAGTGATAAGGGTCCGGCTCTGACTGCGGGGATTCGATCTGCCGATGCCCTTCAGCTCAAGAGCCATGGTGAGCACAGGAATGGTTTTGACACTCTGTATGACCAGTGAAACCAGTACGGGAAACAGGTTGCGGATCTTCCCTATCCCCCGGCTGCGGGGCAAATCATCCTCTATGCTGCAGCGCAGGGCATGAGCCGCTTTTATCTGACCGTAAAGTCCTGCCAGATGAGGAATGTAACGGAGAGCAATGGAAATGACTAGGGTCAGGGTATACGGCAGCCTGTACCAGCTGAGTCCCAGAAGGATGTCATCCATGGCTGTTGATCTGAAAAAGAGAAAAAAGAGAAAGCTGATGCCGCTGAACCGGGCCAGATACCGGATGGTTTCATCCAGTCCCCTGCCGGTAAGAAGGGTAAAATCTCCCGCAGAGATGAGAACTGTTCCCGTCCTGTGAAACAGGGGGGTAATCAGGGTAATCAGAATCAGAAGGGGGAAGATCATTTTCAATGGAATCAGAAGATCCCGGAACCCCAGATAAATCAGAATCAGGACGGCAAAACAGGCTGTATACAGTCCGGCAGCAGGCAGGGAAAGGGGAAGAAAGAAATAGATCAGCAGCAGGGGCAGAAGAAAAAGTTTTAAACGGCAGTCAAAACTGTGCACAGCGGAATGCCCCGGCCTGTATAATGTATCAATCATACTCTGCCCTCTTCCGAAACAATACGTCCCTTCTCCATGAAAACGGTCCTGCCTGTTTCCGCCTTTCTCAGAGATCTGTCATGGCTTATGACAATAAGAGCGGCTCCCTTTTTCTTCAGTTCCCTCAGGATGCAGAAATAATCCTCATAGCTGAGTCCTGAATCCGCCTCATCCAGAATGTACAGATGTTTTTCCAGCAGGTAATAGATGGCTCCCTGAAGCCGTTTCCTGGCTCCGAAACTGAGTAGAGCCGGCGGAGCTTCCCCCGAGGGGAGTTTGAAGAGTCTGACCGCATCATCCACCATTTTTCTGCGGGTGTCCTTAGAATGGCTGCTGTACTTCAGTCCCAGAGCCAGCTCCTCTTTCACACTGGGGAGAAACAGCTGATAGTCGGGATTCTGAAAAAGGTAGGCACAGCTTCTGTTCAGTACATCCTTTTCCCCCGTCCGGCCGTTGAGCAGAATCTCTCCTTCCTCCGGTTCCAGAAGACCGCACAGAATACGGGCCAGAGTACTTTTGCCGCAGCCGTTTGAACCGGCAATAAAGAGTGTTTCACCCCGGTTTACCCTTAACGCATCAATCCGGAGAGTGAAGTCCGGGTTACCGGGGTAGGTGAAATGAATATTGTTCAGCTGCAGAAGAGGATCAGTTGTTCCGGGCAGGACACCCCGCCCCTCCTCTGGGGCAGACACAAGGCCTTCCCCCTCCAGAAGTTCCATAAAACCGGGGCAGTCCTCCTGCAGCAGGATCTGACCGTCTTTCAGAAGGGCCAGCCCGGCTCCGCAACGGGAATAGATATCTCTGTACCGGGACGCCAGGAGCAGAATTCCCTTGCCTTCCTGCTCTGCTTTTTTCTGCAGGTATTCAAGGAGATAGGTCTGCCCCTCCCTGTCCAGTTCGTCTACGGTTTCATCCAGAATCCAGAGATCGGGGTTCTGCATTTCCAGAGACGCCAGCAGAAGCCGTTTCTTCTCTCCCCCTGAAAGGGACAGGGGGTCCCGTTCCTCCATCCCTTCAATGGAAAAGTGTTTAAAAGATTCTGAGCGGAGTGCGGTAATTCTGTCAGCAGGAATCCCCAGGGATTCCAGAGGAAGAGCCGCTTCATCATCGCATCTGGTACTGATGATCTGCTCTTCCGGATCCTGAAACACAATGCCCGTCTGTTCTATCCAGTCACAGGCGGAGCGGCTGTTGATACTCTCTCCGTCTATGGAGATGCGGCCCGAAACCTCCGCCTGGGTCAGTCCCGGATAGACGGCAGTCAGACAGCGGCTCAGAGTGGTCTTACCCGATTCAGGTCCCCCCAGCATGATCCTGAACTCCCCTCTTTTCAGACAGAAATTCATTGATTGAAACAGTGTGCCGGACTCCAGTCCGGGATAACCGGGAAAGCGGAAACTATAATCGGTAATTTCAAGGAGGAGCGGGGAGGATGTCATGGCGCCATTATAATCACAGGCACTGGTTCTGTACAGGATATACACCGGGTATGAATCACTAATATTATAAAGGGATTGTAAGAACTCGAACCTTCCTGTCTTTACTCCTAATATGCCTTATTATATAATAAATACTTGTTCACTGGAGATTAATCTGATGAATGAGGATGTCTGGAAAAAAATTTTAGAAATTATCACTGAATTTAGCAAACCGGAAAATTCACTACTGCCGGATGAACTGCTGTCTCGAATACTTATAAATCAAATGCCCACAGACAGGGGTTTCAGTATTATTGAACTGAAGGAGGGTCTTCCTCACTGCATTTTCTGGCCGGATTACTCTAAAGACCTGATTCCCGAGTTTAACAATAGATTCAATAAAACTGCCCCCCGGGTTTATAACTCCTGCAACCACATGCTGGGTCCTGTCGATTGGAGGCGGTTCTCTGATACAGAGTATCATAGGGAATTCAATATACCCCTGAATATTGGATACTCTCTGGGAATCGGTATTCACGACCCTGTTCAAAACCGGATTCTGATATTCAATATTCACAAATCTCCCGATAACGGCGGTTTTTCCGAGCAGGAGAGATTAACACTGTCTCTGCTGAGACCGGCGGTTCAGGGTATATTCAGTAGAAGGTGTATGCTTCTGAACCGGTTCTATGAAAAGCTGATTCCCAGGGAAACCTCTCCGGGATGCCGGTGCCTGAGCAGAAGAGAAAGGGAAGTACTTCAGTTTCTCATGACCAGAGAGTCCATCCGTGAGATTGCTGAAAATCTGAACCTGAGCCCCCGAACTGTGGAGACACACAGTCTCCATATCTATCAGAAATTGTGTGTGTCAACCCGAAGGGATCTGCAGCATATGCTGATAAATGACTGCTGGCCGGAATCTATTGGGGAATCTGATTTTTAGTATCCTCTCCATATTCAAGAATCCGGGGAAAATTAACAGCAAATACAGTCCCCTCTCCGGGAGTGCTGTTCACGGCAATATGGCCTTTCAGTTTCTCTGTTACAATATTGAAAACGATATGCAGCCCCAGACCTGTGCCCCCGTCTTCCCTGTTGGTTGTGAAAAAAGGGTCAAAGATTCTGGCAGCCGTCTCTTCTGTCATACCGCAGCCGTTGTCCTGAAAGAGGATATAAACAGAATCGGCCTCGGCCTCCACTTCAATACTGATTTCGGGTTTATCATGAGGCGTACTATCCCTGAAGGCATGATGGATACAGTTCATCACAAGATTTGTCAGAACCTGTACTATATCTCCGGGATATGACTGAACCATCAGTGTCTCCGGTGCTTTAATCTGGAGGGAAATATGTTTTCTTTTTGTTTCGTTGTACAGACTGTTCAAAAGAGAGTGGATAGACCGGATCAAATCAAAAGAATGAATCTCCTCCTGATTCTGCTGCACAGCCACCTGTTTGAAATTATTGACCAGCCCCACCGCCCGGTCCAGATTATAGCTGAGTCTGTCAGAAGCATTTCCCAGATCATCCAGAGACTCACTGAGATCCTCCTCTGTCAGATCCCGGTTCTTATACTGTTTTTCCAGAAACCGGACTTTCTCCTTAATGATGGAGTTACTGAGAACTGACACTCCCAGGGGTGTATTGATCTCATGGGCCACTCCGGCAACCAGAAGACCCAGGGATGACATTTTTTCCTGATGAATGATCTGCTCCTGGGTTTGTTTCAGATGCTCAAGGGCATTGTTCAGCTCTCCGGTCCGTTCACTCACCTGCTCCTCCAGACTGGCATTCAGAGCTGCGAAATCGGCTTCCGCAGCCTGACGCTGTCTTATTTCCGTGTTCAGCCTGAGAATGTATGTCACCACCAGAAGGACAATGGACATCAGAATAAAGGCAATGAGTGAAGTGAAAAAAGGTGTCTCCACAAAGGAGGGCTGTATTTCGATATCAAGGGATTGCAGTTCCGACTCAATCACACCGTTTTTTACAGCAAGAAGATCAAAACGGTAATCCCCATGGGGAAGGTTTACAAAGTTGACCCTCTGCTCCCGGCTGACGTCCACCCATTGATCACTGAACCCCAGAAGTCTGTACTTCAGTTCTGTACGGGCGGCTCTGTTGAAATCTATACTCTGAAATGAAATATTCAATATACTGTCATCGGGAGTCAGCAGAATTGAATTCTCATAAAAGAGGGGATCAGCCGGCAGATTTGATGCGGAAACCGATTGTTCCTGTTCCAGACTGTGCCTGGCAACATCAATCTGATCAATAAAAACTTTCGAAGGAGTCAGATCGTCTATAAGAAGGGAGGTATCAATGATATTCAAACCTTCAATACATCCCAGAACGACTCTCCCGTCATCCAGAAGGCTGAGGGAATACAGATTGAACTCCTGACTCAGAAGCCCTTCCTTCACAGTAAACAGCCGCGATGTCCTGTTTGCCCGGTCCCACCTGACAACCCCGGCATTGGTACTGATCCAGTACTGCCCGTCCTGATCCTGAAGCACGCCATAAATATTCTTTTCCGCAAGGGGCTGTTTCAGCTCCTCCGGATCAACCGGATTCCTGTTTCTGTCCACAATCTCCAGTCCCGAGGGGGAAGCGGCGAATATTTCTCCCGATTGAACCTGAGTCAGAAACCAGACCCGCTTTAAGCTGCTGTTGAAGCTGTGAACAGTTCCGTCTTCAACATAAAAGAGCCCTTCATCTGTACCGATCCAGAGGGTTCCGTCAGCGGCGTCAAGGGCAGCCCAGCAGCCCTCTGACAGAGCCTCGGAATTAAATGTCTGTCCCATATGAGACAGTTTCTGCTGTCCGGGATCATAATCGAAAAGCCCCTTTTCAGAACTGAAAAGGAGATGCCCTGAGGGTAACTCAAGAATATGATTGACTGTTCCACTCCTGAGGTCATGGGGATCTCCTGCGGCATTATCCTGGGGGAAGGGGAAGGTATCTGATTCGGGGTTATACTTCAGCAGACCTGAATCGTAGGTCCCGGCCCAGACATTATCACGGCTGTCGGTCATTAAAAACTTGATACGGTTTGAGGGTATTCTGCCCGTCTCCACAGAGTAGACTCTCACAAGATTGCTGAGCGAATCCCAGCGGATGATACCGCCGTCATAAGTGGCCAGCCAGCGGATTCCCCTGCTGTCTTCTGAAAAAGCCATAATATCATTACTGAGAACCACAGAGTTCTGTTCAGGTGCAGCCTCCCCGGGAACCCAGGAGTCCACCCGGGGCTGATAGGGATCAAGCATCCACAGTCCCGTAGATCGGGAACCGACAATAACCTGTCCGGTATCCATATACTTCATATTCCTGATCTGCAGGGCGGCAGAAGAGGGTTCTCTTATAAATCGTGAATCTGCCCCCTGCCCCTGGAGACGCCAGAATTCACTGCCTCCCCCTGTGAGCAGGGTATCGAAAAAATCAAGGACAACAGTGTCTGTTCTGACTTCCGGAAAATAGAGAGTCTCATGATGCAGAGGGCTGCTGATTCTGAAACCGCTCTCCCCGCCAGCCGTATACAGAGTGGATTGATGAAAAAGAGCTTCTTTTACCGGCAGTACGGGATTTCCCATCCAGAGGGGAAATTTGTCTTCAGGCAAGGGGGTGATCCCGTCCTTCAGAATCTCCCAGCCCCGGTCCGTCCCCAGATAGAGGTCTCCTTCCAGCCAGAAGGCGGTATTGACCCGTCCCCCGGAAAGGCGGGAAATCCAGTTGACTATACGGTCTCCATAGATCCAGGAGTAAAGATTTCCCTCTTCTGTACAGAGAATAAGATAATTTCTTGTATCATCACTGATGATCCTGATAATAGAGGAGCCTAGTCCTTCCGTATCCAGACCGGTATCTATAAACTGATCGGACCCTTCGTGCCGCAGGTAGAGCCGGCCGTCAGAGGGGACGATCCACAGCCTTCCTCTGGAGTCTTTCTGAATCAGATTGATATAGCCGGGGGGGAAGGGATCAATTCCCTTCCGGGGATAGTTCACCACCTGCTTGCCGTTCCATCTGGATACACCGGCCTGGGTTCCCAGCCAGAGAAAACCGGAGCTGTCCACCTCTGTATGGAGAATTGAATTCTGGGCCAGGCCGTCATCAACGGTCAGAACCTGAACAAATTCCGATTTGTCCAGAGCTCCCATCCCGAACACCGGAAACAGCAGCAGGATGAAAGGTAAGCATTTTTTTCTCATGGGATCAGTCCGGATTTTGTTTAAAGATATCAAGAAACTGACTCTGATGATCAAGAAACAGAGCGACCAGTTCCGGGTTAAACTGGGTACCCGCCCCCTCCCGGATAATTTCCGCTACTTTGTCAAAGGGCCAGGCCTTTTTATAGCACCGGTCTGACAGCATGGCATCCAGGACATCAATCAGACAGACGATCTGTCCGGCTTCGGAAATTTCATGTTCCTTTTTTCCATTGGGATAGCCGCCTCCGTCCCAGCGTTCATGATGATCCAGAGCAATACCGGCGGCCATTTCAATTATGGGATTTCCTGTATCTTTGAGAATTTCATATCCCTCTGCCGCGTGCTCTTTCATTATGGTCCATTCCTCTGCCGTCAGGCTGCCCGGTTTATTCAGAATGGCATCGGGTGTGCCGACTTTACCTACATCATGCAGAGGGGCAGTCATACGGATGCGCTCAATGTAATCTTCTGTTTTCCCCAGCAGACCGGCAAGGAGGGCAGCATAGTTACCGACCCTTCTGACATGGGAGCCGGTCTCTTTCGAACGGCTCTCCATAGCCCCTCCCAGAAGGCCTATCAGAAGATGCTGACTTTCCTGAATCTCATCATGAAGCATCAGATTTTCATAGGAGAGGGAGACATTGTCGGAAAACAGATTCAGAAGCTTTTCATCCTCGGGAGAAAGGGATTCCCGGCTTTTAAGAGCCATGATGATCTCATTTTCCCTCTGGGTTTTCTGATAGTGGATATAATAGGGGTATTCCTTCACATCACTGTGTTTTTTGAGACTGCTGGAGATAAGGTTGTGTACTTTGCTCTCCAATCCTGTGAGGTCTTCATTCTGAGATATTTCCACATTGCTGGGGGTCATAGCCAGAACCCGCGTTCTCTGGGAATCTTTAGAAATGGTATAGCTTCCAGAGGGTTCCAGAAGCAGCCGGCCGTGTTCGGTTCCGGTAAACCCCTCTATCTGCGAGAGCAGACAGGAAGCGAACTCCGGTAGATCATGAGCTGAACTGATACTGGTTATGGACTGAACCAGCTGTTCAATATTTCTGCGCTGTGCCTGAAGTGAATTGATATCCCTGTAGGAACGGAGGGAAGTATAAAAAACAGCTTCCAGATCGCTTTGTTTCAGCTCTGTTTTATTTTTATAGGCATCAATATCATAATCTCTGACCACCGAATATTCCGGAGCCACTCCGGGCTGACCGGTTCTCAGAATAATTCTGGAATAGCTGTTCCCGCATTCATGGCGGATATAATCGGCAAGGAGCAAGCCCGAATTATCTTCTTCCAATACAACAACCAGAAGAATAACAGCAAAATTTTGCTCTCCGGAACCAAGAAGTGTCCTGGCTTCTGCAGCCGTGTAGGCGCTGTAAAAATCCAGCTGTCTGCCCTGGAAAACAAAACGCTTAAGTGCCTGACGGGTAATCAGATGAATCTGGTCATCATCATCCACAATCAATATTTTCCAGGGATTCAGCAGTACCTTCTGTTTTTGTTCTGCAGAGTCTGTTTTTTTCAGCCAATCCATACTTCAATAATATACGGAGAATCAGGACAATTCAATTTACTTTTTCAATTTGCCCCTTTGCCCTTAATCAGAAAAACCGGTCTATCACAGTGACACCCCTGCCCTGAAAACTGTCCATCCGGCAGAGTTCTGTGCAGGATTCGCTTAAGGTAATCCTTTTTTCTATCAGCAGTTCCGGCTTCAGAATACCTGATGAAATCATGTTCATCATTTCAGGATACCTGTGGGCCTGTATGCCGTGGCTTCCCAGAATTTCCAGTTCCCGTGCTATGACAATATCCATGGGAAGGGCGGGAGAACTCTGGTCTCCCAGCAGAAGGCCGACCTGAATATGCCGTCCCCTTTTTCTGAGACAGGAGAGGGAGTTTACACAGGTTTCAGGGTGCCCCAGGGCATCGATGGAGAGATCCACTCCTCCCCGGCTGAGCTCCTTGACCGCACCGGCAACGGATTCAACCTCCCGGGCATTCACCAGAATGGATGCTCCCGCCGCTTTAGCCAGCTCCAGTTTGTCATCGGCAATATCCACCGCAATAACCACTGCGCCCAGTGCCCGGGCAATCATAACAGCCGAGAGTCCCACCCCTCCGCATCCATGCACCGCCACTGTTTCTCCGGGACGAAGCCGCCCCTGATCAACAACAGCTCTGAATGATGTGACAAAACGGCAGCCCAGACTGGCGGCTGTGACAAAATCCATGGATTCGGGAAGGGCGACCAGATTAACATCCGCATAATCCAGAGCCACATATTCGGCAAAGGAACCCCAGTGGGTAAAACCGGGCTGAGTCTGATGGTCGCAGATCTGCTGATTTCCCCCTGCACACTGGGGACAGCTGCCGCAGGCACAGACAAAAGGAACGGTGACCCGATCCCCTTTTTTCCAGAGTTTTACATCTTTTCCGCAGTCCAGTATCACACCGGCCAGTTCATGTCCGGGAACATGGGGCAGACTGATATCAGGATCGTGCCCCATCCAGCCGTGCCAGTCGCTGCGGCACAACCCGGTCGCCTCGACCTTGACCACAACTCCATGGGATGAGGGTTCAGGCATGTCAATCTCAACCAGAGACACAGGTCCTTTAAACTCTTCATATAATACTGCTCTCATCGATGCTGCTCCCCTGTTCCCATACAGACCTTGCTGCCGCACCAAAAAGCCGCAAGTACAGGTCTGAGTTTTTTATATAGAAACTTTACAGCTGAGCCCTCAGATTGTACAGAGAAATCCAGTTAATTTTCATTCTTAAACTCTGCTGAATAATTTGTCCCCGGCACCGGAATTTATTATATTTCAAGTCAATACATATATTTGAATACTGATCCTTGACAGAAAGTTATGACAAAAGTCAGGAATCTGAAAAGAAACTCGGGAGAATACCAATAATGGACAGTTTACTGGAGAATGAAGATTTACAGCTGATAGTCGACTTTTATGTGGATGGAGAACGGCAGGGTCCCGGGAGCCATGAAGAGACCGGTAAAGCCCTGAAACTGAGCGGTATTCATCCTTCAGAAAGTCTGAAGGTGGCAGATATTGGCTGCGGCTGCGGTTCCCAGACACTGGATCTGGCCAAACTCACCCATGGCAAAGTGGTGGCGGTAGATCTGTTTCCCGAATTTCTGGAAGAGGTGAAACACAGAGCCGATGATCTGGGTGTGTCCGATAAGATCAGTACCCTTCAGTGTTCCATGGAAGATCTGCCCTTTGAGGAGGAATCCCTTGATCTGATCTGGTCTGAGGGAGCCATATACAACATGGGTTTCCAGAAAGGTCTGCAGGCCTGGAACAAATTCCTGAAGCCCGGTGGAATTATAGGTGTTTCGGAAATTACATGGCTCAAGGACAAGCGCCCCGAGGAGATTGAGAAATACTGGACCGGGGAGTATTCAGAAATGTACACAGAAGAAGTGAAACGGGAACAGATGAAACAGTGCGGTTATGAGCTGCTCGGTTCCTTTACCCTCTCTGAAAAAAGCTGGGAGAAAAACTATTATGCCCCCATGCTCAAAAGGATTCCCGACTTTCTGAGCAGGCACAAGGCAGATGAACAGGCGGAAGCCCTGGTAAAGGCTCAGGAGACAGAGATTGAGCTTTACAACAAATACAAAGATTACTACGGCTATGTGTTCTATATCGGCCGGAAAATTTAAGAGTATTCTTGAAAACAGTATCCTGTCCGGAAACCGGAGAAGCCGAACAGGATGAAAAAGATCTACCAGGCCGGGTTGTCCCAGGTCCGCCCCGCATAGCGGGGTTTCCTTTTTTCCTCCGGTTTCAGATCAAGCCCCAGGGTTCCTCCCGGGTTCATAATATTATCCGGATCAAAGTGCTTTTTCAGAGCCCGGAACAGATCCATTGCTTCAGGTCCGATGGAATCCTCCACCCATAAAGCAGTCATTTTACCGACTCCGTGATGATGGCTCATGGAGGCGCCGGCCTCCTGAATATTGTCAAAAATACCGAACTGGTAGTCCAGGTACTCTTCTTTATCCCGGAATTTGCCAATAAAAATAAAATAGAGATTGGCCCCTTGAGGATAGGCATGAGACAGATGGGTCATGCATATGGTGTCGGGCCTGGACTTGGCAAAACGCCGTACATATTCATGCACTTTTCCCATATTATCCCAGGTGACTCCACACTCCATGGTATCAATGATAATGCCGTAATCCTGCAGGGATTCCCTCATATAGGGATCACTGAAGCGCCCGTGCTCCCAGCTTGTAACCGGATATCCTGTGAGGTAGAATCCCCCGTACCGGCGGCAGATTTTTTTGACCTGTTTTGCCAGGTTGCGGGAGAATCCTTTTTCTCCTTCCGACCAGCCCAGAAACAGACAGCGCTCCATGGGTCTGTACCCCATCAGGTTCATGGCGGTCTCCAGAAATGTCCCTTCCACTTTATAGAGCTTGAGCATCACATCTGTTTCTTCCGGGTCCGAAAGACGGAAAACCGAGGGGTGTCCTGCTTCCGCCTGCATGATTTCCCGGGCAGCTTCCCGGGCATCCTCCCAGTTCTTAAAAATAAAGGAGAATTTCCGGCGGTTGGATTGAGTCAGCCGGAACACCTTGAGGGTGACATGGGTCAGGATACCGAAAGCCCCTTCGCTGCCCATCATAATCTCATCAATTTCAGGGCCTACTGCATGGGCCGGCAGACCGTAACTGGAAAGGGGTCCCCGGGGAGTGGCATAAAGCTGCCCCATGACCATATCCCGTATATTGCCGTAATAGGTGGAGTTCTGTCCGGCTCCCCGGGTGACCACCCAGCCTCCCACAGAAGAGTATTCAAAGGACTGGGGAAAATGTCCGCAGGTGTAGGATTTTCCGGCTCCGAACAGCTCAGGGGCCCTGTTCAGAGACTCCTCCAGGGCGGGACCTGACATCCCCGCCTGAACCGTGATGGTCTGATCCGTTTCATTAAAGGAGATCACCTTGTTGAAATGGGGACGCATATCCAGGGTGATGCCCTTTCTGAAAGCCTCCACTCCCCTGGTGACAGAAGACCCGCCGCCATACACATAAAGAGGAATTTTCTGACCGCTGCAATAGGAAACCAGTTCTTCGATTTCCTCTTTTTCCGCCGGATAGACCACAACATCGGGAAGATTTTCAATCATATTCTCCCTTAAACGGTACAGGTCGTACATGGTCTTGCCATAGGCCACGGCCAGACGGTCATAAACAGCTGTGGACACACGGTTTTCACCGAAGATTTTAACAAGGACATCCAGATGTTTCTGCTCCAGTGTGCAGGGAATATCCTCAGGAACCGTCTCCAGCCCCTGGGCCTGTTTCCGGGTAAAATCATCATCACTGAGGCCGAACGTGTTCTTCATAAGTTTGAAAAGCCGCTCATTGGGCTCTTTGAATTCCCGGGAATCCCCCCATTTCAGAATAGAGCGGTAACTCTTGAGCGGCGGAGGCACCTGTTCCCATTCGGGTTTAAAACCTTTGTATTTTTTTCTCTCTGCCATCGTACTGATACCTCCTAAAGTTCCGGATAGCCGGTTATTTTCTGTATGTTGTGATAAAGGTGTTTCATCCGGGGATAAATTCCCCGGTAGACCTCAAAAAGCCGGCTGTAGAGTGCCGCTTCCCGGGGACGGGGATAAAATATCCGGTCAATATGAACCATTTCATCCACCGCCTCTTCAATGCTGTTGAAAAGCCCCAGCCCGGCAGCTGTCAGAATTGCCGCTCCCAGACCGGAGGTTTCGTAGGTAGCCCCCCGCAGCAGGGGTCTGTCGAAGATATCCGCCGAAATCTGACAGACCAGATCACTTTTGCTGGCACCTCCTGACGCTGCCACTTCACTGCATTTGAAACGGCCTCTTTTCTCCAGAGTTTCCAGACCGTCCCGGAGGGCATAGCCCAATCCTTCCACCGTAGCCCTGTAAAGGGAGCCCCGGGTATGGACGTCTCCGAAACCGATAAAAGAGCCTTTGGCCATGGGATCCTTAAGACTGGGGCCCCAGTAGGGCTGCATCATCAGTCCCCGGCAGCCCGGGGGTTCGGATTCCAGCAGCCTGTCCAGCAGTTCTTCGGGGAAGCAGCCCTTTTTCCGGGCCTCCTCCTGCTCCCGGTGCCCCAGTTCATCCCGGAACCAGCTGATCATCCAGTAGCCCCGATAGATTTCCACCTCGGGAATCCAGGCTCCGGGAAGAGCCGCGCAGTAAGCCGGCAGAAAAGGGAGGGGTTCAAAGTAGCGTCTGGTGCAGACCTCCACAGTGGCGGTGGTGCCGAAGCTCAAGGAGGCCCGGCCCGTATCCAGACAACCCATCCCCAGGGTTTCACAGCTCTTGTCGCTGCCGCAGGCAAAAACAGGCAGTCCCTCGGGAAGACCTGTCCGGGCAGCGGCGGATGCGCTGATGCTGCCGCCCTGCTCTCCTGCTTCGAGAATACGGTACTGTTTCTCCTTTTCCAGGGGAAAGAGCTTTCCCTTCAGGGAATTCGCCTTGTCCCAGCGCCGCTTTTTATAATCAAAGGGGATATGCCCCACCATGGATGCGGCACCGTCAAAGGGTTCCCCCCCGCAGAGACGGTAATTCAGAAAACCTGAAACCTGTACATATTTCCAGGTATCCGCCCAGATTTCAGGCTGATTTTCCCTGACCCAGTTACACTTGCCGTCGCCCATGGTTTTCTTCAGGGTTTTATCCTTTCCCACTATCCTGTAAGCCGTTTTCATAAGGGGGTTCGGGT
>JAQQAM010000185.1 GCA_028532905.1 Spirochaetales bacterium | reverse complement strand
ATATAAAAATTAAAGGCGAATATAATCAGGACTGCCATAGCCAGGGTCACTGCCAGACAGACAAAGGGGTTGGCGAATATGAAAAAGGGCGCCACCAGGAATACAACCGTAAAAATATAGGCGATTCCTGTATAAAAGGAGGACTTCAGAGCATCCTCTCCCCCCTCATGTCGAGTGGACAGGTACTCACTGGCAGCCATGGAAAAGGAGGCACTGATCCCGGTTATGAGCCCTGTAATCCCGATAAGGTCGGTGTTCTGAAAGGCAATTGTATAACCTGTCAGGGCACCGGTCAGCTCGACCAGAGCATCATTGAGTCCCAGAACGATTGAGCCCACATATTTAAGCCTCTCCTCATCCAGCATTTCAATAAGCTCTTTTTCATGCCGCTCTTCATCTTTGACAATCTCATCCATAAAATCCAGAGACTGGTCTTCTGCACCATAGGTTTCCACAGCCATACTTTCATTTTTTTCCAGAAGCTTGATCCCGAAGGTCAGACCGAAAATACGAATAAACCAGAGGTTCAGCATAATTTTAAACATCCGGGGCTTCAGTTCTTTTTCTGTTACAGATTTCAGGCGATTGTAGTGTTTCAGTTCATCCTGAGCCATAAGACGGAGGGTCTTCGCATTGTTCTCATCTTTAATTCTATCTGCTATTTTGTTGTACAGCACATGGGCATCACACTCATCCTGCTGCTCCTGCAGCAAACGTTTCATAGTATCATTATTAAGATTCATAGATTCTCCCGTTAAATAAACAGTAATATTAGTATAGGCAAATCGAGCAGCTCATTAAAGAGAGCCCAATGAGGTATATTATACCATGCCGGTGACAGATTCGGCAGAGGGATGTGTTAAAGGAGTATCAGCAATGACAGGAGTAATATGTGAAAAATAAAATCAGATTAGTATCCCTATTGGTTCTGGCCGCAGCGCTTTCGGCCTGCAGTCTGTTTAATCAGATAAAAGGTTCTGGTGTAGCGGTGGAGACAACCTATGACTACCAGGACTTTTCATCGGTATCCATCAACGAAACCTGTAAACTTGATGTCACCAGAGGAGACAGCTTTTCTGTAATTCTTACATCAGACGATAATATCACAGAATATCTGGAAGTCACTCAATCAGACGGTACTCTGTCTATCGGGCTTGAATCAGGTCACAGCTACAGCAATATAATATTCGAAGCATCAGTCATAATGCCGGATCTGGCAGGCCTCAGCGCCGATGGTGCTTCTGAAGCAGCCGGCAGCGGTTTCAGCAGTGAGGCGGTGAACATATCTGTAAACGGCGCCAGCGAGATAACCATGAATTACAACAGCACTGGTACTGTAACAGCTGCAGTAGACGGAGCCAGCAACCTGACATTGAACACACAGATCATCAGTGGGAATGTCGAATTCAACTGCAACGGTGCCAGTACAATTGATTTCTCTGCCGACTCGGGCAGAACAAACGCCAATCTGAAGATTGACGGAGCCAGTGCTGTGGATATGAGAGATTTCACCGCAGCCGATGTAAGAGTCGACATCGACGGGGCCAGTGATGCCTGGGTCAATATGAATGGAACCCTCTCAGGTTCTCTGAACGGCGCTTCCGAGCTGTACTACAGAGGCTCTCCGACAATTGGAGACTTGAGTATTGAAACAGCTTCGCGGTTGAGTACGTTTTGATTTCATTTTTGAGAGGAGCCAATCGGCTCTTCTTCTGTTATTAAAACTTAAAGATAGAAGTTTTAAATGAATAAGGATTATTCCTATTGTCTAACATACTGCTGTATAAAAGACCATCCGAAGCATCAAAGGCTGCATAATGCCAGTAATAAGTTGACCCTAGTAACAAAGATCCCAATTCTGAAGTATCCACATAGGGATCCTGGCGGGGAGTACCTTCATAATATCCATTTAATTTGTCAAATAACCTATTGATATAAATCTCATTCATAGTTCTGGAAGAAGATCCAAAATAAGCTTTATAGTAAACAGCATTTTTAACAGGTGCCCAAACCAAATCCCCTGAAATAATTGCCCCGTTTGCAGGAGAATATCCTTTTGAGGGAACGATGAGATATTTATCTGATGAAGAATTTGAAGAAGAAGGATTTCCAGCTTTATCAATTGACCTGAACTGAATTTCCTGATCATTCCCATAACTCATAACAGGATACCCTTTTATGGCTGATGTACTATAAGTATAGAAGCTGCTCCATATAGTACCTTTTGATCCGGGACTGCCAATTCTATATTGATAGCTGCCGCCATCTGCCGCTGTGGACGGAGTGAACGAGTAATCCGGAAGAATATCATTTGTATACAACATAGACCCATCCATAGGATTGGTAGCTGTAGTCAATTCGTTGATTGAAGTAGGAAGGGATGGACGTTCCATATCCCGAACAAGAGTTCTAGTAGAAGAGGATTCATTACCAGCAATATCTGTAGCTGTCAACTTGATTGTATATGAATCATCAACAGCAGCATCACCATCGACACCAGTATCTACTACACTGCTAGTCTGATAAGGTTGTAGAAAATTGAGATCGGAGCCACCCTCCTCTGACCAGAGAACAGAAGCCACACCTGATGAAGAATCAGTAACTGTAGCTGTAGCTGTGGGATTACCACTGTTGGCGATATTACCGTAAAGAGTTGTTGAACTCATGGTTATTACCGGTGCAATACTGTCGTGAATCGTGCTGTCCTGTTCAATTCTTGACACATTGGCCGACCGGGCTTCATTGATCATACCGTCCCGGAATTTCACAAAAAGAGACGTCTCATCATTCACAGCTTCAACAGGTACATCATCTATCTGCATGGGATTACTGGTAATAGCAATCCAGTCTGTACTTGATTCCACCCCCTCAGCTGAAGTAGCCATGGCATAAAATGTAGCTCCTTCGGAGAAGAGGTTCACAGTAACTGTATCATTGGTATATTCTTCGACAATCTCAATGTACCCGCGGGGATCGTCATTGGTAGTAAAACTCCAGGAGAGCTTCTCTCTGAGAAGACTGCCATCCTTTCCTTTCAAACCTTCAAGTATCTCGACAGTATACTGTTCCAGACCGTCCAGATAAGGATCTGCTGCGACTGTCAGAATATTGGATGATTCATCAAAATCGTACTCAAGAGTCTTAATATCTGAATTCGTACCGAAGACGTCACCACCTGCATCCAGAATAGTCACCAGATCTTCAATACTCTCCATATCGATGGCCCGGTCAAACTCGATTCTCACTTCTGCACCCGGGTTAGTGAACAGTTCGTTTTCATCGGGAGAAATACTCAGAATCTCAAGATACAGATCATTGGCAGCCTTTACATCATCCTCCAGTTTATCGAGAAGATTTGTAGGAGGATCACAGGATACAAAGGTTAATAAAATCAATAAGGGAAAAATAAACTTTTTCATTCTTCACTCCATTCATCAATTTCCCGATTCTGGGCAGAAGAGGCTCTTCCAATGACTGCCGTCCCCAGATGGGACATATCATTGGCAGAGTCCGGATTGATTTCTGCCAGAGTGGCGAGGACTCTGTTGGCTGTATCATAGTCTTCCAGTTCAGAACTGGTACGTGCCAGCCCGACCAGAGCTTTTTCACTGTCCGGTTTGACAGCCAGTGCTTTGCTGTAATAGCGAGAAGCCTGATCGGCATCATTCAGCAGGTAATAAATATTGCCCATATTCATCAGGCTGGGATAGAAATCTTTTTCCCGAAGAACCCTTTCAAACCAGGTAATGGCATCTTCATAAAATCCGTACCGGGCATAGGTAACACCCATTTTGTTGTACAGAATATGGGATTTTCCCTGTTCCCTGATCTGCAGATTCAGCTGGGCAACCTGCCCATTTATTTCCTGTTTCAGAAAACGATTCAGTTCTTTTTCATGCTGTTCCAAGACCTCATCCGGATTGGGGAGATATGCAATTCCAACAGACTCATACTCGGCAGGAGGATAATACTCCCAGGCACTGCGTACCGGAAAGAATCCGTATTCTCCATTATTTTCTCTTATCTGACGGGCTCCGGTCTGCCAGGAATACAGAAAACCATCATTCACCAGAGTCACTTCAACAGGCAGCCATGGTTTTCCATCAACAAACAGAAGATTATCTGCTCCGGGAAATTTTCTCTTAGCCTGCTGCTCACTTAAACCCAACTGATAGCCGACGTAAATATGACCGGGGATTGTGATGAAAGCTGCAGGTATACCTGAGGCCTCAAGCATGGAGGCATAGAGAACTGAAAGGTCATCGCAGTCACCCCCCTGAGAGATTAAAGTCTGTTGGGGAAACTGTATATAATCCACGACCTGTTCATTGGCTGAAAGTTCTGCATACGCAGAAGAAGGATCGACAACATATCCCAAACCATAAAGAGTGAGTGATTCAAATAACCCCATTCCGATCTGGAAATTTTTATCCAACGCCCCGACAGCCTCACGTCGGACTTTACCGGAAACACTTCTGGCATAGCTGTAGACCAGAGGGTTGTTGGCGGTGACAAAACAGGCTGCTTTTCTGTCATCGTCCCATGTCATGGCATTCTTATTGTTAATATAGACAGTCAGAGGAACAGAATCACTGTAGGTTTTTCCGTAATATTCATATTCCACAGTAATTTCTGCCGCCACTTTTAAACCTTCATTAATCTCGAAGATTCTTTTGGTAAACAGACTCTGGAGGGGAATGGTTCTGGATTCTCCTCTGTTCATTGTATCAACAACCGTATCCGAATACTTCGGCTGATCCATATACTGGGGTACATAAAAACTGGTTCTTACATTTCTGATTTTCTCACTGGAATTATTTGTCAGTTCTACTGTTCCCAGGGGATTTTCATCATACCAGGTATAATACAGGGGATAGATCTCATCCGTCCGGGGAGTGAAATGGAGTTCTGCTCCTTTTGATCCGCTTTGGAATTTATATCCGAGCCCCAGAGAAATGGACAGTCCCTGATAAATAGTACCCAGAGACGACTGCCCCTGCAGATAACGGGCTCCGACTCCCAGATCCACTGTGGGAGACAAGCGGAATTTTATATCCGAACCCGCAGAATAATAGGGGAACAGACCTGACTCTTTCTGGTACATTCCCAGGGATCCTCCGCCTCCGCCCCATACTCGAAGCAGAGTCCTGGGGATTGGTGTCAATTTCACACCAACATTTGCACCGAAATTAAAAAAGGAAAATATCTCTGATCCTGAATTAATCGGAAGAACCCCATACTCAAGCTGAGGACCGAAATGAAGGTATTGAAGAAAATTATCGGTATATGGATTAAACTCACCTTCAAGAATGGCAGATCCACCAAGTGAATAGTTCTGGACGCCATCTGTTTCCGGACCAAAAGGCAGGAACATTCCAGGCTGGGTAATCAGAGAAAACGGACTCTCAGCAAAAACCGGCATAATGCTGTATAGAAAAAGGAGAACAACTACTACTAACACGTTTTTCATTTTCATAAGAAAATCCTGTAATATTTCTTACTTATAACATACGCCCACAAAAGGATTTTCTCAACGTCAAGGCGTTCATTAATGAGAATTATTACTAGTAATTGAATGGTATTTTTTTACCGAATTATCCCCGGACAAAAACCCAGTTTTCACCATCACTGAGATCTTTACGATATTCATATCCAGACGGAGGATTTATCTTTAAATCCTCAGCAGAGTCTACCTTATCACTCAGTATTCGTCGCAGCATCAGGCCCCGGGCGGTCTTGGCATGCATACCCACGGTTCTGTACCCCGAAGGTGATTTTTCTTTAAAATGAAAGGTAATCATATGTCCTTTCATCTCTTTTTGTAACAGAACACGGGCATACTCGCCGGATGCCAGATTGATCACAGTCTTATCCTCTGACCTGTCCAGCCTTTCATTCAGATAACCTGTCAGGCAGTTTCTCCACAATGATGTAAGATTCTTTTTTCCCTCCACAGACAGAGCCGTTTTCATCTCAAGCCTGTAGGGCGAAATACGGTCCAGGGGATCAACAATGCCGTACATCCCGGACAGTATGGATAAACGCCCGGAAGCATACTCCACACCTGTCTGATCCAGGGTCCAGGGGGCAAGAGCCTTGAAGGAGGTTCCTGAATAGGAAAAAAGGGCCGGTCTGCCGGGATGCGAGTCAAAAGACCTGATCATGTCAGCAGTCTGCCGGGCCAGAGAATCGCTCATTTTCATAAGCCGGGACAGGTCTGGGGAGCCCAGTTTCTTTAAGACTGAATTGATCTGTACAGCCTTGTCCTGAAACCGGGGTGTGGTGACAGAAAGCCGAGAGGACCAGGAGGGAAGATCAGACTGAAAATCCATCTGTTTTGTGGGCGAAAAGAGTATTTGCATATGAGCTTAAAGGATGATGGGCTACATCATCTTCATTGTCCCCTTCCACTGCTGAACGGGGGTGATGAAAAGGGCTGCGCCCTGTTTTTTATCCAGGTCGCCGGTAATGGCTTCAATCCCCTCCACAATGCTGTCTATGGATGATTTGGGAATCAGAGCCTGCAGGGTTTTGCTCCTGTTGGTTCTGTCATTCATAAACCCGAGGAATCCGGCAAACAGGGGGACATTGGAAATATACTCACCCATACCGTAGGAGTCGGTGATATTGGCCCCTTCGATTCCCTTCTGCAAAAACATCTCCAGAATATCGTAGATCAGCTCTTTATCAAAAAGGACGAGGGTCAGAAGACTCATCTCTTCTTTCTTTTTGACAGCCCCTGCTCCTTCGGGATTGGCCTTGGAGATAAAAGCCTCATAAAGGGCAAGCTCTGTGGGGGCGGCCAGGATTTCGGGCCGGACACCGGGAAGGGAGAGGGTTCTGGAAATATTGGCCAGAACCTTAAGGTGATTGGCTGCCTCTCCCTCGGGAGCGAGAATCATGAAAAAGAGACGAGCTTTCTTTCCGTCTATGGATTCGTAGTCTATCCCCTTTGCACTGGTGGCCATGGAGATGACAAACTGATCCAGACCGGGAATCTGGGCATGGGGGATGGCCAGCTGATTTCCGATGCCCGTGGAACCTTTATCCTCCCGCTCCTGAATCTTCTGAAGGAGAACAGAACGGTCCACCTGTGAGGCCGCAGGGTGCTTCATGACCAGATCGGCCAGAGTTTCCAGAACATCCTGCTTTTTAGTATCGCTGATATTGGCTTTACAGCTATCGGGGTGAAACATGCTTTGCAGGTCCATCTTTATACCTCCATATTATTGCCGCGGATCAAAGCAAACTTTGAAATGGGCGGTCCGAAAATTTCATTAATAAATACTGACATCAGAATGATGCTGTTCAGCGCGGTAATGCCGGCCACAACCTCGGGAGCCACTTCCGGTCCCAGATGCATTCCGGAAACAATATCCATCAGTCCTATGGCCACACCGGCCTGGGGCAGCATGCAGAAACCCAGATATTTTTTGATTCTGTGTTCAGATTTAACCAGGGCACAGCCGGCGTATACACCGCCGTACTTACCGATGCTTCTGAACAGGATGTATACAGATCCCATGAGCAGAATAACCGGATTCAGGAACTGTGCCGGATTAAGCTCCATTCCTGCCAGAACAAAAAACATGGCGTATAAGGGGGGGGTCAAAGGCATCAGTATATTAAAGATTCTGTGATTCCGGGGAGACATATTGATCAGCACCGTACCGGCAGCCATATTGGTCAGCAGAGGGGACATTCCCAGTCCCAGAACAAATACGGTCATGGTGAAAAAGAATCCCAGGGTCACAATAAGGGTTTCATTTTCATTATGCCGCCGGCAGGTTGCCCTGTGGATAAGATATCCGCCCAGAGCTCCGATGCCGATTTCCAGCAGAATATGGGCAATGGCTGACAGGGCGCCGTGCCCTCCTTCACTGATCCCCAGCATGGAGCCGGCAAAGGAGAAGACAACAGAAAAAAGGATCTCACATCC
>JAQQAM010000184.1 GCA_028532905.1 Spirochaetales bacterium | reverse complement strand
TATGTTCTCTTTTTTGCCAGGGTAATCAACCGGATGGGAGACTTTGTCAACTTCTTTCTAACACTCTATCTGTCCCGGTATCTGGGATTTGATGAGAAGCAGACCGGAATGGTTCTCTCCCTGGTAGGCCTGTCGATGATGGCGGGAGCTCTGTTTGGCGGTAAGATGACCGATGCTGCCGGCCGAAAGAAGCTGATGGTTGTTCTTCAAAGTATTGCAGTATGCTGTATCATGACCTGCGGTTTTATGCCGGACAAACCCCAGGTGGCTCTGCTTTTACTTGTATTCACCTTCTTTAACGGCGCTGTGAAACCCATCAACACATCTTTAATGACCGATATGACAACCAGAGATCAAAGAAGTGCCGCCTACAGCCTTCTGTATCTGGGAATAAATATTGGAGTGGCCCTTGGTCCCATTGTGGCTGGTTTTCTCTTTGATCATCACAGAAGATGGATTTTCTGGGGAGACGGACTGACAACAGTTGTGACACTGATACTGATCATCCTTTTTATCAGGGAGCCAAAAAGGGAGGAAATGCACCTGGAAGAAGCGGAGAAGGAAGTGGAAGGCAGCAGCATTACTGCTCTCTTACAGATCCCCGTACTGGCGGTATATACACTGCTTTCCGTGGGAGCAGCCTTCCTCTACTCTCAGAACAACTTCACCCTGGCGCTCCATGTGGAATCTCTTTTTTCAGAAGGGAGTGCCCGTCTCTTCGGCCTTATGATGTCATTCAATGCTGTAACCGTCCTTGTCCTGACCCCTCTTCTCAATCACTTTTTTGGTGATAAACCGCCCCTCCAGAGGATTGCGGCCGGTCAGATTCTCTACGGCATTGGTTTTGGAATACTGGCCTTCCCTCTGGCAATGAAAGGCTGGCTCTTTCTCTCCACTCTTATCTGGACAACAGGGGAGATTCTTCATGCCACCAGCGGCGGTGTCTTTGTGGCCAACCATACCCCCGTAAACCACAGGGGACGATTCAACAGTCTCTTTCTTTTAACCAAGGGAGCTGGACAGGCTCTGGGACCTCTTGTTTCAGGATTTGTTCTGGCACATGGAGGATTCTCCATGATGTGGGGAGTCTGTTTTGTTACAGGAGTCCTTTTGTTTATGGCAATGTTGGCTTTAGACAGAACAGACCGGAGACATAAAGTACTGGCATAAAGCCGGACAAACGGTCACTATAGAAAGATGATTATTGACGCCCATACACATATATTTCCCGATGCTGTAGCCCCCAGGGCCATGGAAAAGCTGACTGCCGTGATGGCACAGTATGCAGGCTGCCTCCCGGAAGAGGTCCCGGTCTCCCATAAAGGAACAAGAGAAGCCCTTTGCAGGCAGCTGGAAACCTCCGGAATTGATCATGCCCTGGTTCTGAATATTGCCACATCCCCCCGGCAGGAGAGTGCTGTTAATGACGGAGCTCTGAACCTGAACAGAGGTAATCAAAGGCTCAAAGCTCTGGGATCCATCCACCCGGATAGCCCCGGAGCCCTCGAAGAACTGGAAAGACTGAATGAAGCAGGTGTTCCCGGGATCAAACTGCACCCGGATTATCAGGACTTTCTGGTGGATGATCAGAAGCTGTACCCTGTATATGAACTGTGCTCTGATCTGGGTCTGCCTATTGTCTTTCATGCGGGTTTTGACCCTTTGAGTCCCGATCTATGCCACTGTCCGCCTGAAAAAGCCGCCCGGGTGATTAAAGATTTTCCCCGCCTGAAGATAGTTCTGGCACATATGGGAGGAATGGAGATGTGGGAGGATGTTGTGCAGTACCTGCCTGCTTCTGAAAATCTGTATATGGATACCGCCATGGTCTATGACTGTATTGATCCGGTTCTGTATAAAAAAATCATCAGAACCCATGGCGCCGATCAGATCCTTTTCGGCAGTGACAGCCCCTGGCATGATCCCCTTATAGAGATTCAATACCTCCAGTCCCTGAGACTAAAGGATGAAGAGGAAGAAGCTATTCTGGGAATGAATGTAGAAAGACTCTTTGGTCCGTTTTGATGATTGTTCAACAAAGGGTAAATCTTTTTTATCAATTTGTACAAATATAACTTTCCTTACAACAAACTGAAATTGTAATTAAATGCGTTTTACTATAGGCGGCAAGACAGTAAATGAACATCTGGAGGTCCTGGATATAAGCCTAACCTTGACACAACAACAGAATAATCAACATTATGTGGCTATGAGACTTGCTATGAAACCTGTTGTGACCCTTTCCCTCATTGCTTTATCCATAACAATACTCCTTCTTTATCTTTTTGTTTTCGGTGTTAAATATGAATCACGGACCCGTATTCCAGTAGATGCAAACAGGGTGCTGGTACAGACCAAAAGTAATCCAATCATTGGTGATTCAAAGGCTTATATTGCTCTTATGGATTTAAATAAGGGCATGCTCTGGAAGCATAAGCTGGATAAGGATTTCTTCAGCATCAATGCAACGATGTATGAACAGCGATACCGACGGGATGTGATGGTGAAAGACGGTGCCATATCCATTTTGCTCGATAGAGATGAGAATCCCCAGGACCTCTACAAGTTTGATCTGCAGAGAGGCAAGCTTATAAGCCGGCTCGATCTTCCGAGCTTACATGGCTATTACGGGTTCTGGTCCTCTCTTCAGGATACTGAGAATCTATACTGCTTATCAGGTTCAATGGATGATCTTGTGCTGAACGCCATTTCGTTTGACAGCTTTGAAATCATCTGGTCAAGTCTCCTTCCTGATAACGGGGAGTCTATTCATAGCTATCATGCACCCTATCAGAATGAAAACTGGATTGTTCTTCATAAGTCTGACTACGTACCTGAACCTCAGAAAATTTACTTGATAGATAAGAAAACCGGGGAAGCCCGGCTTTTTCCGGTGGATTCACCTGGAGTCCTGAAAGGCGATGCCTATTATTATCCCTCTTATCGACAGGACAATCGGGAGTACAAATCGGCGGATTTGATAAAAATCGATCTGAAAAGCGGTGAGTCTGAAACCCTCTATGAAATGAGTCCGCCTCCCCAGCCCTTTTCAGACGACAGAGGATATTCCATATCGAATATCTGGCTCTACAGAGACCGGCTGATTGCCATCCATAACATCCAGGGCACTGCGACCCTCATATGCCGGAATCTGGAATCTGGATCAGTGCTTTGGAGGACACCCCTGCCGAACTTCTTAATCGATTTTGATCGGGAAATGTGGCACTCAAAAGACCGGATGGCTGCACCGGAGTTTTCGGGCCTTCCCCATATTGATGTTCCCTATCTTCTGTTGCCTCTGGAGGATAAGAGCGAAGTAGAATCTGATGTTCCTCCAGTGAAATATGTATTAGTCAACCTGGAAGAAGGAACCATCCGTCACGAGAGTCAGGGCATCCCTCAAAGGTTTATACTCAACTATTACCAGAACTCCTATTATCACCTGGCTCTTCCAGTGCCTGACAGCCCAACAAATGCCCATGATTTGTTAAGCATTGATGCTCAGACAGGAGACATCTCCTGCATCCGGCCGGGCCATTTATACAACAAGGATCAGAAAAGCTATTTCTACCTCCATGAATACAATGAAATCTCCCTTCGACAGGGGCTGGCACCAATGCTTCTTCTGGGAGATAACGCTCTCATTGATTTAAAAAAAATGGAAATTCAGGGACACGGAAGGAATCAGTATTTCATTGACGGTATTACAGATGAAATCGGTGAGCTATACGGATTCTAGAGCGTGCGGAGCTGTTGTTTCTAGCAACATTGATGCAACATTGATGCAACATTGATCTATAACTTGTTAAATAGAATCCTTTAACACTTTCAACAGTTCTACGTTTATAAATATTTTTTCTCTTCCAATTTTATACTCTTTCAGGATTCCAATATCCTGTAATTGACTTAAGTAACGGGATGCTGCTTTACGTTCGACCCCTAAAACGGAAGTTAAAAATTCAATTTTACAGTAGGGGTGAACAAATAATTCTTCTACTAATTCCTTTGAGTAAATCTTAGGAAGCTCTTTCTTTACTTTATCTACAGTACTATCTAGAAGACTTTTTATATCAAGCACTTTTTCAATTGTTTCTTTAGCAACAATCTCTATTCCTCGTAGTATATAGATAATCCACTCTTCCCAATTCTCATTGCTTGTTACTTCTCTCAGTAATCTGTAGTAATCTGATTTATTTTTTATTATATATGAGCTGAGGTACAAGATTGGGATATCGAGGTATCCCTTTAGAATGAGGTATAAGATATTTATTATACGTCCTGTTCTACCGTTTCCATCATAAAATGGATGAATTGATTCAAATTGATAGTGTAACACCGCCATTTTTGTTAATGAATCATTACTATCATTTAAATACTCGGAGAGGTTACCTAGAAGATTTCGAATAATTTCTTCAGTTTGTGGTGGTGTATATACCACCTCTCCACTTCTATCATTAATTAACGAGGTTCCTGGTGTTTTTCTTATTCCTGCATCATTTTTAAGTAATTCTTTTTGGATTGAGATAATATCATTAACTGTAATGATATTTCTTTCTTTTATTTTTCTAAATCCGAAACACAATGCTTCTCTGTAATAGATGACTTCTTTCGTAGCAGAGTCATATTTCCTCTGATTTCCACTTATTGCTTTATACAGTTCATCTTGAGTAGTGATTATATTTTCGATTTCAGAACTATCTTTTGCCTCTTGAAGAATAATTGCATTTATCAATATTGATTGATTAGGGATAATATTAGCAATTCCCTTCAATTCAGCAATTGCTGAACGGGATCTATTTTCTTGCTTTAAGATTTTTATTGTTTCAATCCTCTCTGATTTGGGTGGGAGTAATGGTAATTTATTATAAGGTGTATCAGGTTTAAACTTATTCATATGTCCCATTTTACCATTATTTGGTACACATCTCAATCCATATGTACTTATATCCTAATTTTTGGTACATATTATCTATAAATGTACTCTTTTTCCAAAAAAAATCTCATTTCTATTTAACATCCAATTAAGTAGATTGCCGTAGGCTGGCATGAATAATGCCTGCGAAGCAGAAAGCATTATTCGTGACAGTAGGTAATTCTACTTAAATTGTTCGTTATATAGCGTTCTTTATTATCTTATCAAAAATACTATCCCACCCAACTACATTCATATTGTTACGAATAGAATTCTCAGTTCCTCCATAGATTAAATACATATCATTAGCATTTGTTTCTGATAGATTCATCCAGTATTTTAAGCCTGAAAAATATTTTTCATGTATTGTTTCACTTCTCTTGATTTCTATACCAAATTGTTTATTTCCATATTCAATT
>JAQQAM010000183.1 GCA_028532905.1 Spirochaetales bacterium | reverse complement strand
GACGCTCTTCCGATCTAGGCTCATTTTTATAAACATTCAAACAAATAATATATACATTCAGACAAACGAACCCGAAATTCCTGTGCTAGAATTATTTCATGAGTGAGTTTTTCCGGTTCAGAAAAACCGGGAATTCCGGCCCTTCGGCCCTGCATAATCAACACATGGGACCCCCCTGGTTCCGGTGAAAAGAAAAGGAGTTTTTTATGAAAAAAACAATCGGTTTTCTGCTGTCTGCACTGATGATCCTGACAGTATTTTCAATGCCCCTGACCGCGGCCGGTCAGCAGGAATCAAACCCTGATGCACAGGAACTGGTCTACTGGTCAATGTGGAACGAAACGGAACCACAGGCCATGGTTTTAAAGGACGCTGTAAAGGAATTTGAAAAGGCGAATCCTGATGTCAAAGTGTCCATCCAGTGGAACGGACGAGAGATCAGAAAAACCCTTCAGCCCGCCCTGGATGCAGGCACAAAAATTGACATGTGGGATGAAGATCTGGAACGGATTGTTAAAAGCTGGCAGTCCTATGCTCTGAAACTGGATGACTACTACGCTAAAAGCTATCCTTCCACCAATGGAAAGACCTTTGAAAATACGGTTATGAAGTCTCTTCAGAATCATCTGAAAACACTGTCTACCGACGGCGGTCTGTATGCCGTTCCCTACCAGCCCTACGTGGTATCTGTATTCTATAACAAAGATCATTTCAATCAGGCCGGTATTACTTCAACACCAACCGACTGGGATGAATTCCTGGCAGCCTGCGGCAAACTGAAAGCAGCCGGATTTACCCCCCTGACCATTGACGATGCCTATATGGATCTGCCTCTGGGAATGCATCTGAACAGAAAATTCGGAAATCCCGATGCCGTGGAAGCCCTGGTCAAGGACAGAAGCGGAAAGCTCTGGGATGATCCCAAAGTTCTGGAAGCGGCAAAAGAGTTCGAAGCTCTGGCTAAAGGCGGTTATATGTCTGAACAGGTCGCCACCAACAAATGGCCTGCGGGACAGCAGGAAGTGGCAACCGATCAGGTCTCCATCTATTTTCTGAACGGTACATGGCTCCCCAATGAAGTCATGGGCACAACTGGTCCTGATTTTAAATGGGGACAGTTCAGCTATCCTGCCGTACCCGGCGGAGCCGGCAGAGGAGCCGGAACCTTCGGCGCTCAGGGATTCCAGATCAATAAAGACTGTGAAGCTCCCGAGGCGGCCTTCGCTCTGGCAGCCCACCTGACTTCCGGAAAATGGGACCAGGAACTCTCAGCCAATACCTACGGAGCCCCCATGGATACCAGCATGGATTGGCCTGTACAGATCAAAGAGAGCGAAGCTATTTTTGACAGCCTCGAATCCTTCGTTCCCTGGAGCGGCGGTCTGGCGGCCGATCCCGATGCCTTCCCTGTGGTTAAAGCCGAGTTTACCAAACTTCTGGCCGGACAGGTTACAGCTGAAGAGTTTGTGGCTAATATAAAAGGAACTCTGAAATAAGAGACTGGTTCAGTCTGATTATTCGGGGCATCCCACACGGGATGTCCCGATCTATCTAAAACAGGATATCAAATATGAAACAAAACAAACCCATGATGGTGCTGTTCCTGACACCCGCTCTTCTTACCTTTGCCACTGTCTTTATCTATCCCACCATACGAACGGTCTTTATGAGCTTTTTTTACGTCAGAACCGTGACCGACGGATTCGCAAAATGGGAGTTTGTAGGGCTGGCGAACTACGGAAAACTCATGGCAAGCAGTATGTTTATCCAGTCCCTGAAGAATCTGGGCAATATCTGGATCTGGGGAGGAATCGGCGTATTCCTGATAGCCATACTTTTTTCTATGATTCTCACTTCCGGAGTTAAGGGCAAATCCTTTTACAGGGCAGCCATCTATCTTCCCAATGTTGTTTCTGCGGTTGCCATGGCCACCATGTGGATTCAATACGCCTTCAACAGCAAGTACGGTTTGTTTTTCAAGGTCTTCTCCTTTCTCGGAATGGAAAGAGCCGCCGCCTTTCAGTGGACCAGCCCGGACAACCAGTTCTTCTCCATGCTCATAGCCTATTCATTCGGCATGGTCGGGTATTATGTTCTGATCTTTATGGCGGGTATTGAAAAGATTCCGGCCGACTACTATGAAGCGGCCAAACTGGAGGGCGCCAACATGTTCTCCCAGTTCCGTCATATCACCATTCCCCTGATGACCGATGTCTTCCGGACCAGTATTGTCATGTGGTCCATCTCCACAGTGGCCTTTTTCATATGGTCCCAGATGTTCTCTCCTCTGGACCCGGATGTGGGAACCATTACACCCATGGTGTATATGTACAACCTGGTATTCGGCAGAAATCTGACCCTCACAGATCCCAGTCTGATGAACTCGGGAGCCGGTGCTGCGGTAGGTGTTCTGATGACACTTCTGGTACTGCTGGTCTTTTCCACAGTCAATCTGATTTTCCGCGATAAGAAACTGGAATTTTAAAAGGAACCGCAATGAAGAAACTGAATAAACAGACAATTAGAAAGATCCCCTCCTATGCTGTTGTATCGATCTGGGTTCTATTCACTGCCGTTCTGATCGGCTGGATCATGATAGCCTCCCTGTCTACAACAAAGGAGATTTTCACAAACACCCTCCTCCAGTCGGGTATCCATTTCAACAACTACACCAAGGCTCTGATCAATCACAATGTGGGGCAGTATTTTCTCAACAGTATGCTCTACACCTTCTCAGCAGGCTTTGCCATACTCTTTATCTCCGCTCCCTGTGCCTATGTTCTGGCCCGTTTCAAGTTTAAGGGGAACAAGCTGATACAGAACCTGTTTGTAGGCTCCCTGGGAATTCCCCAGATTATGATCATCCTGCCCCTCTTTGCCCTGGCCTCCCGTCTGAGGATGACCAATTCAAGGTCCCTCCTGATTATTCTGTATATCTGTATAACAGTTCCCTTTACGGTTTATTTTCTACTGAGTTTTTTCTCCACCCTGTCCACTTCCTTTGAAGAAGCCGCCGCCATTGACGGCTGCAGCCCCATCCGGACCTTCTGGACCATCATGTTCCCCCTTGCTCAGCCGGGTCTCATCACTGTGGGGATCTTCAACTTTATCGTTTTATGGAATGAGTACTTTATCGCCCTTGTATTTGCCAACAGCTCTGAACAGAGACCTCTTGCGGTAGGATTGTATTCCATGGTTCAGTCCATGCGTTATACCGGAGACTGGGCCGGAATGTTTGCCGCCGTTGTCATCGTATTCGTTCCAACATTCATTCTCTATATCTTCCTTTCAGAGAAGATCATTGCAGGAGTTACAGGCGGAGCCATCAAGGGATGATCAAAACTGAAAAATTAAATATCCCGGGGACTCTCCCGGATAAAGCCAACCGGCTGCCCCGGTTCAAATCTGTAAACAGAGAGCACCCGGTGAAGGGTGACGGCAGCTTCAGGGACGAAGACAGAATCCATCTGGGTTACGAGACGGGTTTCCGGGTTCTCCCCTATCTGATGCAGGACTCCTATTCAAGAGAGAAAGAAGATCTGGAACTGGATACAGTCATACTGGAAAATGAG
>JAQQAM010000182.1 GCA_028532905.1 Spirochaetales bacterium | reverse complement strand
GAAGCAAATCTGGTGATTTTAGCATTGAGGTTATACCCGTTCCCATCCCGAACACGGAAGTCAAGCTCAATCGCGCCGATGGTACTGCCAAGGTGGGAGAGTAGGTCGTCGCCAGTTTACAAAAAGCTTCAGTCTTCGGACTGGAGCTTTTTTTTGCTATAATCCTGATCCCGCCCCGGCAGTTGAACAAAACGTGTTCGGGATACGAGTGTAAAATACAAAATGTCAGGAATTTTACTGTTGATTGAAATCGAAACCCTTAGTAAACAGCGCAGTATAGCCTTTACTATATGAGCATGAATACGACCAAGGAGGGGCAGAGCAGCAAGAAAGGCCGTATTTTTGGAAGTCAGGCTAAAGCTACGCCGCTCTACTGCCAAGATTGGAGAGCAGGTCGTCGTCGGTTATTAAAAACTTCAGTCTTTCTGACTGAAGCTCTTTTTGGATTATTTGAGAAGATGTTCCTTCGAGAAGTAGTACATCTTAAATAGGTGTTTAAGTGAAATCAAGAAGATAAAAGCCGCTATGGATTGATGTATTCCAGCATCTAAAAGATTATTCTTCATTATAATCGATCAGCATTTCTTCATAAGCCCGTTTTGTTTCTTCAATTTCTTTCAGGAATTCGGAAGCTTTACGTCCTATCATCTGAGAGGAAGTATCCATATGGGGAATCTGCCCTGCTTCATATCGTGTTTTGTAACTTTTGATATCTTCTGCCAGTTTGTCCAATTCTACTGTATATTTATTCACCAGATTCGGCAGACGCTTTCTGTTCCAGAACCTGTATCCTTCCCTCATAATATAGACAGGTGCGGTATGTGCCATTCCTCCATCTGTTGTATAAGCACGCAGGGCTGCCCAGAAGCCCTTGTCTGCCGGTAAATTGAAGGTTAGTTCCTCTTTCGTTGAAGAGCCGTCAGGAAGTACAGAGGCAACAACTTCTGAATTTATTATCAGTTCCAGTCTGTCAATAAACTGTCCGTTTCCCCTTGTCCAGGCGCTTGCCTGTATTTCAATTAATTCGTTTTCATTTGTGGCAAGAACTGTTTCTCCAGGACCCTTTTCTCCAACATTCAATTCCAGCATGGCACTGTTCGAAACGAAAACCCTGCCCTCCCGTAGGCCTTTAAACCAAGCATCCGGAGTGAACGGTTCATCTTTGAGATTAACATACATCCGCCCTTCACCAATGCTTCCGTGCCAGGGTATATCTGTGCCGGAACCAGGAGCCATGGGAAACCCCATATCCAGTACATCATAGTAGAATGCTGTATCCATCTGACCGACCTGAAGAATTTCATAGTAATCCAGTCTGCTCCAGGGGATATCCATATAGGCAAGACGGTCACCTTGTATGGTTTCTCCCGAAAGTATATGAGCACCGCCCACAACACCACCCTGATTATGAATTCCATCATATACATTCCTGTAGGAAAGGTATTCCTCTTCTGAACGGACCAGCTCGCTGATATTGTGTCCTACTACATGACCGCCCCAGCCCCGCGGATCTTCCTGGCCTGGAACTATAACATAGTCGCCCCGACTGACTCTGTAATCAGAACCGAAACCTCTCTGGTCAAACCAGGTCTGGGTAAAATTACCCATAAACAGTACATTCGTGAGATGGACATCCGCCGCAATGGCCCAGTTCAGTATATTTTCTGCATCTGTACCTGACATGATACGGGCATGCATATGACCTTCCCCTGCATACCATCCGTCCTTCTTCATATTCGTCCAGCGTTTCAGTTCTACTGTTTCCCGGATCAGACTGTCCGGTTTGATAGTAAAAGTTTTTCTGTATACTTCATGCTCAATCCCCCGGCGAACGGCAACTTCATAAATACCTGTTGGGAGGGACTGCTCGATCCGTCCCGGTACGATCCAATAGCGCGCTTTTGATTCTCCGGGGAAATTGGCTTTATAGGGGTAGTCAAAGCCGTAAATCTGTTCCGCAGAGGGGTCCATCTGGGCCGCAATATCCAGAGCATTCTCCGGTACAACAGCTCTGCCTGTCTCCAGATCTGTAATACGAACCAGAAAGGGGACATCCTCTCCCAGCTCTTCATCATTAATTTGCAGGTACAGGTTACCGTATCGTGCAGGAGTTATAGTGAGGTAACCTGCCGAGTTCACCTGATCTCTGTATCCCAGAACAACCGGGATGTGGTTTTCCCAGGTTTGAAGCTGGCTGTATTCAATCATAAACCAGACCATTTTGTCCTTCGGTACCGGAATCATTTCCTGCATCGCCGACTGAAAGGGGCTGTAGGCCCTATATCCGAAAAAAGGAGCTTTGCCTCCATTGCTGGTTTTAAAAAGGCAGGCTGTGTCGGTTCTGTCTGGCCGTATTTCAGAAGGTTCCATATTTCCTGAGAAATAATCATAAATGATCGGATCAGATGATGCCCCAAGAACTTCAGCCAATTCTATCTTAAGGGCATGCAGACTACGTACTGTGTCCTGATCGGGAAAATCCTTTGACAGGTTATTATAATCTCCTGAGAGGGCTTCAAAACGTTCCTTCAGGGATATCAGAGTACTTCTGGAATCAATATCTGCAATAAGTTCTTTTCGGGCTCCGGTCAGGCGGTCAAGAAGGATCAGAATCTCTTCATAATCCGCTATATCCTCATACCGCATCCCCCGAGGAGGTCTGGAGGAGATAGATTCAGTATTATCCTGTTTCATATTTATACATCCTGTAAATACTGCTGTTGTCAGCAGCAGAACTATTAGTTTTTTCATAGTCAGCTATCTCCTATAAATTGTAAATTCGGGTAGGATTATCATAAAGCCAGCTCTGAAGAATATTGGATGCCTGTTTGGAGCTTGTGACTCCCCGGCTGATTCGGCGGGTCATGACAGCGGCAAGAACTTCTTCTGTCGCTTCCTGTGCCGCCCAGACCATCTGAGGAAGAAAAGCCATATCTCCTCCGAATCCGATAATCTTCGAAGAAGGAACCAGATCCATCCATATGTCCAGAGATTCTGCTGCCAGACGGGGGCTGACTGTCGGTGCCCATGTTAAATTGAGGTTGACGTTCGGATAGTTCTTCCCCAGAAAGGCACACTCCCGGGCCCAGGGGAATCCCATATGGTATATGTCGAAGACTGTTTCCGGATGGGATTCCGCGAATTCAAACAGATGAAGGGGGCTCTGATTTCTTATATCTCCCCAAACTCCTGTATGCACAGCGGCCACCATACCAAGTTCACCAGCCAGAGCCAGTACTTTATCGCTGATCCAGACACCAATATGCTTATGCCGTTTATCCGGTTTTCCTGCAGCAATCTCTTTAAAATCCTGCTCTGCAGCTTTTCTGTCTGGAGATACGGTCATAATCACAGCGCCGAGTTTCACCAGAACAGCTCCCTCTTTATGAGCTTCCCGGACCTGACGGCATACATAATCAGTATAATCATCAAGGGTAAAATGTCTCTCCGGATCTATTCGGTCCAGTACATTTTTTACTGCTCCGGGCTCCGCATATTCCAGAGGGATTCCGATGGCACCCCTCATAAAAGGATCGTCAAAAGAACTGCGGCCGATCTGATTCAGAATACAGTCAATTCGGCATTTCTCTTTCAGAGTCTTATAGTACTGCGATTTTGTGTTGTCCCTGGTCAACAGTTCTCCAGCCTTTTCCCAGGTCCCGTCATTCAGATCATCAATACCATAGAATTCCTGAAGTACCCGGCGGGCAATCCGGGCATATGCTCCCTGATTGACAGCAGGCCATAGCGGTCTGATTATTTCCCAATATTTCCTTGCTTCCTCGTTGTTCGAAGGGGAGTTCCAAAGCATTTCTGCCGGCATTCCTGCAGACCACAGATCAAACTGAGCGTAGGGAACAAGAAGGTCAAAAAAAGAGAAAAACCTTTTTTTGTGGTTTTCCCAGGTTTGTAAGTGTTCATGGGCATCAATAATTCTCATTTCTCTGATTTCAGAAAGCAATTGGGATTTCATCGGTGCACACTCCTTACTGGAAATTGGTAGACCAGCTGTTCTCCCGAAGGGGAACCGCATCGGCAATATATTCCAGATCTCTGATCCGTTTTTTGCTGACCGGGTCGATGATACGGAAAAAAGCTGCTGCTGCTGACGCTCTTCCGAAATTCTGCTGACCGTTCTCATAGACAATCAAGAGCTGGTTGTCTCCTGCGGGTAGAGTTATGTCGCGGAACGCTACTTCTTCTCCGTTCAGGAAGATGTGTTTAACTGTTTCAGGATCACACCAGAAACTGACAGTCCTGTCCTCTTTGGTGCGGACTGTTGTCGCAAGTAGGAAGGGATAAGGGATATTGGCTACCCAGTTATCCGACAGATGCACCACTTCCAGATCAAAATAGGGTTTGGAGTAGAAGCTGACCTCACGAGGGATTCTTGTCCACTGCATTGGTGTCATTCCGTCCAGAAGCCATTCGGCTGAATAAATCTGCTCTTCTGAGATTTCACCTTTTCTGTAGGCTCTTGCGAAATTCCTGGTATAGAAGCCGTATTCCGGTTTGAGGGGACCGATTGTCAGAACATTACCCAGGGGGAAGGATCTATCATCCGGAGAGGTTTCTGTATGGCAGGAGGCATAAATACGTCCTCCTCCGTCAACAGACTGGAAATCCACCTGAGCCAGGAAATAAGCTTTACCAGCCAGATCCCTGAAATCATCACTTACCTGCTGAGGTTTCAGGATAATCTGTTCCGTCTCTCCTGGGGCAACGGACGGGAGAGTTTTTCTAATGACTCCGGGAGCATAGGCAAGAGGAAGACGGAAGGTTGCCTGTATATTTTCTATGCCGAAGTCTGTGCTGTTGGTAATCTGCAGAATCAGTTGATTCTCTTCTGACCTGAGCAGCAACAGAAGGCCGGGATAGTCGCTGTCTTCTGCCGCTTCTGTTCCGTTTTCGGGGTTCCCTATATATGCAATTTTGTCAGGGAAGCGTCTGTCTGAGTTATGAAAAACGTTATAGAGACCTGTCGTTCCACTGCGTTCAGCCTGTCGGATGTTCGCATCTGCACTTTTAACAGTAAGAGCTTCGGCTCCGGTCACTTTTATTGTCAGGGGAATTGTGTGGTTTACATCTATCAGTTCGGGTCTTTTCAATACGATCTGCCGGCTTGATCCGTCACGCGTATCTTTGCTGAGTTCTGCATATCTAAGCTGGAAACGATAGGCTGCGTATTCGTTATGACTGGCCTTCCAGATATCATCTCTGGCTGCCAGATCTCTGAACATTTCTTCCAGGAGCACTTTTTCTCTATCATCCCAGCCCCAGGAGTGCATGGAAAAACTCAGATTGGGAGTATTTTTTTGTACCATCGGATCGTTTAGGGCCCAGTCAATGGCTCCTTTCAGATCTCCGAAGCCATCGGGGGGCAGGAGGATACTTTCCAGAATATCCGTTTTTACTTCTGTGTTGAAGATATTGGTCGCAGTGTGATAGATACCGGAACGCTCCATAATACGGGCTGTATTCACATGGGATACGTCCCCTTCCACTGGATTCCTGTATCGGGTGAAGGAAAGTGCATGGCTGTTGACCGGCATATCCAGCGCTGCTTCCCACTGAGCCCTGCAGCGGGCAATCTCCTCGAACATCCTGTTTTTATTCACATAGGTGATGTAGGGGTGAGAGAGTGCATGGGTTCCGACAGTATGCCCTCCTTCTGAGGTTAGATCTCGGGCTATGGCCGTATAATCCTTTCCTTCAAATCCTGCTGTTTCCATATTGTGGAAATAGTCAGTTCCGTTTACATAGAAGGTTCCCTTGATGCTGTATTTGTTCATCAGATCTCTCATGGGAACGTTCTCTTCACAATTATCGTCCCAGCGGGCGCTGGTGGCCAGGCGGTAGTCTTCATAAAGAGGAGCAATCTCTATTACTGCTGCTTCTGCTTCCTTTTCAGAAGCGAACTCAAGCTCCAGAACCTGTTCATACAGATCCGGTTTCCATTCAAAGGGGAGGCGGGAAATTCTGGGATTCTCAATGGCTGGTATTTTCATGGGCGGGGGGGTACTCCTTTGGGATGTTTCCTGAACCGGTTTTTCGGTTGCACAGGCTGCTATCAGCAGCAGAAACAGGATCAGGCTGAGACTTGTTCGTATTTTATTCATCTCTGACTCCTGTCGAATGTCTCTCCGAATCCGTTGGAGCGGACAAAAACAGATTCAACTTCCATATCCAGAAGTGAACCGTAGCGATGGGGACGACGAAAGGTGTTGCCCCAGATCGATTTTGCTCTGAAATCTCTCAGACCCTCCAGATCCACTTCTGCCAGAACCACTGAAGGAGTTCCATCAGCTTTGACAAGGGGTGAGCCGTCAGCTCCAAAGGCTACTGAGCCCCCGTTAAGAAGTTCTCCGGGATAGTTGGTCATAAACATGGCCATGCTGTTTTCATAGGCTCTTGTTCTGAACTGAGCATACCTGAGATCATCCAATGGACAGGCGTTGGGAGTCAGCACAATTTCCGCTCCTTTGAGCATCAGCATTCTGGCACTTTCGGGGAACTCCCGGTCATAACAGATCATGGCTCCAGTTTTTACAGGCCCTTTTACCGTGTCCAGTTCGGCTGTAAAAAACTCTTCCCCCGGGGTGCAGGAGGCTTCAAAATCGGCAAAATCGCAGGTATGCATCTTGGTGTAGGTAAAGAGTATCTCTCCATGGCGGTCAATCAGTGAGACAGTATTGGCTGGAGCCCGGTTCTCCTTTCGTTCCAGGTAGGTGCAGCCGATGGCCATATTCAGTTCACGGGCCAGGTTCCGGAAATATCCCACCCATTCTCCATCCGGAGAGACAGCCTGATCCTGCCAGTTTTTGACGGCATCCTCACCGCTTCCTGATATTCCTGTATACCCGATATTGAACATTTCGGGGAAAAGGGCAATGTCTGCGCCTTTTTCAGCTGCTTCCCGGCAGTATTTATCAGCTGCCATTTTATTCTTTTCCTGATCGTTGCCGGCGGCATGCATCTGCAGCAGTGCCACTGTCAGTTTTTTACTCATATTATTTCCTTTTATCTTTATTTATATTTCAAAAGCAGAGAGGGTGTTATGAAGATCTCTGGTCTTTTCCGTACTGCTTCGTCCGATGTTATCCAACAGACCAATACCGTCTACAATGTCATCCACTCCGCTTCGGATGGATTCAAGACTGCTTCCGGTGATGTTCAGGCTGTCTTCTACTTTACCTACCAGTTCTTCAATGGCTTCAGAATTGTCCTTAAGCCCCCGGGAACTTTCACGGATCGTTCCAATGGCTTCACTTATATAGCCCATCATACTGTTGATGTCAGAGCTTCCCTGACTGGTTCTTTCCATACTGGAGACTATTTTCTCCATCACTTCAGAGTATCTGATCACATTATTGTTGATTCCCTGAAAGGTTTGGTTGCCCGCATCTCCCAGTTCGGTTATCCGATTGATATTCTCCGCCAGCTCTTTGATGATGAGGTCTATTGTTTTGGTGTTGCTGTTGGAGTTTTCCGCCAGTTTCCGTATTTCTTCTGCCACAACGGAAAAACCGCTGCCTGCATCTCCGGCATGAGCTGCTTCAATGGCTGCATTCATGGAGAGAAGACTGGTACGGGCGGCTACACTTCTGATTATATTTGCTGCGTTTTGAATGCCTTCCAGAGAATTCCGGGAGAGGGTAATTATATCTTTTGTTTCAAGCATCTGCTGACAGCCTTTCTCAGAAATTGACTTCAGGTTGTTTACTTCCTCTTTCTGCTTCCGGGCCAGAGAGGTGATGGTGCCGATGGATCTGTTCATGTTCTCCATAGAGGCGGATGCCGATGCCACAGCCATGGTTTCTTCTTCAATATTCTTGAACTGAAGCTGAATCCTCCTGTTTGAATCAATAAGGGAGTCATGGACCGAACGGACATTCTGCTTAAGATTGTCCATCTGTTTATTGATTGTTTCGGTCTGGTTCTGTATCTCCAGAGAAGTCTTTCTGGTTTTGTCCATGTTTGCTGTCAGGGAAGAGCTGATCCTTTTCAGAAAATCAGTTACAGACAGAAAGGATGAAATGTTCTGCTTTAGAAAGCTGATAACTTTATTGGAGTTACCTGCCAGGGAGGCCAGTTCATCCCTGCCATTAACAGGCAGTTCGTGATTAAGTTCTTTTCTGGAAATCCTGTGAATCCCAGAGCTGATCAGAGAGATCCGTTTTGTCAGAACGGAACTGAACAGAAACAGCAGGAGACTGACTGCTGTGAAAAGAAAAAGTACGCTGGCCGTCAGTAATATAAGTGTCAGTCTGGTCTGCAAAGCAACTTCCTGCCGGATAGCTCTGTCGAAATTTCCATAGACCAGGCGGAAAGAGTTATCAGCGAACTGCAGATCGCTGAGAGATGAAAAAATACTGTCGAAATAGGTGGCTGTTATTTCCGGCATCTTCCGTGAGGCATATGCGGCAATCTGCTGCAGAGAATTTCTGGATATGGAAGTCTCGTAATCCGGGATATGCTCCGCAAGCTGGTTGAAGCGGCGGAGAATCATGGTTTCGTCTAGCTCTACCAGAGACCAGAGATTTTTCATATTCTTCATTTCGGTTGTGATTTCTTTGTTGTTAAATGTTGTAGTGATGAGTGTTTCAAGCCGGCTGATCTCTCCTGAAACGACGGCATAGCGTTGTGTAATCTCCGCAATGTGATCCTGCGGAAGGCCGGATGTATTTACCAGAGCTGTTAAAGACACCATATATTCACGGGTTGTCAGAAATGTTCTGGAGACTTGAGATTCCACATCTTTGAGCCGGATCAGTCGGTTGATCTGCCATCCCACCACACTGAGACAAAGAATCATCAGTATCATGATAACTCCCGAAAGAATGTTGAACTGGTATCTCATTTTCATAACAGAATCTCCTCCTGTTCTGAAACATGAAGATTCTTGAGTGTGAATGTACCGGTAATATCCTGAGCGGAAGCAGATCGAATCTTCAGATGGCTCACAGATCCTTTCCAGTGGGGCTCGAGGCCAATGGGGTAGGAATAGGTTCTGAACCTGTTGTCGTTTGGCACCACCGGAATGAAAACATGGGCTGCTGAATACTCAGAAGATTCCCAGCTGACTTTTAGAAGACCGGCGGCAGAGGTATTTTTAAGTTCAAAATTCAGAATCTGATTTTCTGTTGCCTCAGTACTGCCTGTGTCAGTGGAATCCGTTACAGGTGAAAAAGCTCTCCTGGATTCCGTATACGGAGCTGCCTTGAAGTCTTTCGGCTCCTGCTTCCGTTTCAGTGAAAAAATACTGTATTTTTCAATTTCCTTTCCATCGCAGATGATCCGGTATCTGCCTCCAGGCAGGGGAGGGAAATAGAACTGACAGGCAGGGGAATCACAACTGTAAACCGTTAGCTCCTGATCCGGCAGGACCCTGCGGATTTCCAGAGTCTTTGCCGTATTATTAAAAGACAGGCCGCCGAAGGGCTGATCAATTATCCCTGCATCAGCCTTTTTATCAATGTATTCATATACTGCAGCTTTCACTGCCGGTTCTCCTGAATCATTCAGATACCAGCCAAGATTGCCGTCAAGTTTTCTCAGTAAAATACGGTAATGTCCGCTTCCCGGAGTTCGGGCGGCCAGGTAAACATCGAAGGACTCTCTGTCATCAAATCCTGCCAGCTCTCTGGAGTGGATCAGCTGCCACTCTCCATTGAGATGCCTGTATACTTCCAACCCGGCTCTATTGTATAAGAGAGAATCTGTCTGAAGAGGAATGGATATACGGGAGATTGGTGAGCTGCTTTCAAGGTACAGGTCCCGGATAAGCTCGTTATCAACTGTCTTCCACTTCCTGACAGGTTCTTCACTCAGGAATAAACTGTCCCTGAATTCCCTCAGAGGAACAAAATCGATTTCCGCATGCCGGACATACAGTCTGTTATTGCTGTCCTCACCCGGGGTATGCCGTACAATGATGTCTATATGGTCATCTTCTCCGTCGTTCCGCGTCGTGAAAAGGCGGCTTTCTTCAGCAAAGGAAAATGTTTTCCATTCACCTGAGTTGTATCCCCGGCAGGATGTTACAGTTTCATAACTTCCATCTGCTCCATTGCGAAGATATACGGTAAAGTCGGCAGTGCCGTCATAATACTCCAAATGAAAAACCCCGCCGGACAGACCATAGTAAAGATACCTCTGATCCGTATCATAGAAGAGACTCTGACCCGGTTTCAAAGCTGCACAGCTCTCTTCCTTCAGCTTATCGAAGCCGATCCGACCCTCAGGGAGCCTGATAAGCTGTCCGTTATCGGCAGTAAAACTTTTATCCAGTCCTTCCGGCGGCATATAGTGGCGCAGGCCCAGCCAGATATTGGCATACTCCATGATTACATCCCGGTTTCCCTGTCGCATCGGCAGAGGAAACAGGCCGTGTCGGCAGTAGAAACGTGTGAAAAGTTCACAGCTGATCTGCTGTACTGCATAATTAAAATATTTGTTCATATGAGGCTGTAGGATATCAAGATCATAGAGGTAGAAATAATCGATACCATTGATCAGCCCTCTGTTGAGAAGGGATACAGGATGTCCCATTACATCGAAATAATTATTGTAGACCTGACCTCCCGTTTCATGGGTCAGTTTTACATCATTGCTGAATTTCAGACGGTTGAAGACCCAGGAGGCGTGTGAATTATCAGAATTTTCCCAGGCATCGTATTTTTCGCTCAAACCGTTCTGCTTCAATGAGAGGCCCCGGGCAGCAGCTTCTGAGGCCATTCGGCGGTACATCAGGGCCTTGTCTGAAACCTGATCCAGCCCGTAGGCCAGTTGCAGCTCCAGTTCCTTGTCGGGAAAGGCTCTTGTAAAAAGATCAATATTCTTGCGGATAAGTCTCAGGTAGGCCTGATCACTGTAGCCGCAAGCCAGCCACTGCCGGTCATAGCGTCCCATCTCATCAGTATCCAGAATCATCTCTTCCCAGCGGCCGAACCCTCCGATACTGACCGTGTCTACTGACGGGTGATTGTTGTAGCATTCTCCCAGTTTATGGACAAGTGTTTCCCAGTACTGCTGAAACAGGGGGTTGAAATAGTCAGGAAATCCTGTATTTCTGTTCAGGGAAGCTGAGACCTGTCCCAGATGGAGATTGTCCAGAGATATTTCCCCCTTTTCCAGTGTCAGTTCCATAGTCCAGGCAGCAGAATCACCGGTCTGCAGATAGATCTGCTTCAGTCCGGCTTCGCCTGCTGAAAACAGACGGGAAGCGGTGATCTGTCTGCCCCTATCAGAGGACAGACACACAGTCAGTTCACTGTCCTGGAAACAGCGGTAATCAAACTGGAGCAGATACTCTTCTTCTCCCTTCAGTATCTGCTGTGATCCTGTGGACAGCACTTTTCCGGGTTGACAGCTCAGTGCAAACTTCCCGCTTATGACATTTTTTGATGAAGCACTTATTAAGGCTCCTTCATGAATCCGGTAGCCATCGGTTCCCGTTTCAAAATCACAGAACCATCCTTCATGAATCAGTCGTATTCCGCGGTCTTCAAAGAGCCATCTGGGAGAGAAAAAAGCACAGTTATGAGCAGTGAAAACACGAATATTCGCTTTCTTGCCGGCTTCAATCCAGGGCTCAATGAAGTCATCTATTGGTGTGAAATCGATCTGCTCTTCTTTCGGCCATACATCTTTTAACCCCAGGCTGGCTTCAGCAGCTACACATTCCGGAATTCGGGCACACTCTTCGCTCATATCCCGTCTCAGAGGATATCCACCGAAATAGATAATGCCGCGCTTGCTGTCTTCATTCATCTGTATCGTGCTCCTGTAATATAAACGTTTAAATAAACTTTATACCTTCATTGCCTTCAGAATGCAAGGAAAAAATGGATTTTCTGATATTCCTGATGGTGAACAGGATTTTCATAGTGTCCAGAAGATATGAAAATGGAGATTGCTATAAAAAAGTAAACAGATCTTCTGTTGACGGGAGGTCTAACCCGTACTAAATTGATCATGTTACCATAATTGTTGTTTTTTTTTAAAAGGAGGAAAAAATGCGTTTATTGTGGTTTGTCTCATTTTTTTCAGTTTTTTTAACTGGGTGTTCAAACGTTTTAATTAATAAGATGTCTATTGACGAAAGTCCATCCAGAGGTATTACAGAGACCCGGGTTGTCTATTATGTGGACAGCGTCAACGGGAATGACAATGCTTCGGGAACTTCGGAGAACCAGGCCTGGAAAACCTTCAAATGGTTTGCCGGTCTGACACTGCAGCCAGGGGACAGAGTTCTTCTCAAATCCGGTTCCAGCTGGAATGAACCCCTGATTTTAAATGGTCAGGGTACGGCTGAAGCTCCGATTATCCTCTCGTCCTACGGTATCGGGTCTCTCCCTCTGATTTACGGAACAGATATAAAAAAAGATGTCTGTGTCACGATCAATAATCCGTCCTACTGGCAGATCAGTAATGTTGATCTTCGAAATGCCAAACTGGGACTCTATCTTCGTTATATTGCCTCTTCGGGCAACAGGGATGTTTCTGTTACAGGATGTAATTTCCGGGATATGCCGGACACTGTTGCCGATGCAGGACTGAATAATTTTGAATTTGCCTGGAGTGCAGGTATTTGTATCGGCGGTCTCCTCGGACCGGATGAAAACATCACTGTTCTGGACGGTCTGACTGTTAAAAATAACAGTTTCCATAACACGGGCGTCGGTGTTATCAGCAGCTGGTACTTTCCCGGCGTATACAAAAGAAGGCTTGTGAATGTTCTTGTCGAGAATAATACAGCCGACTACTGTTACGGAGGCGGTTTTGCCTTCACTTATGCAACGGATGTAGTTGTCAGAAACTTTAGCATTACCAATTCGGGAGGAGCTTCCCATTTCGGGACTACCGCTGGCTTCCTGCAGTCGACTGACAATGTCCTGATAGAATACTGTGAGATGGCCTCCACTAAGGCTGTGGACTGCCATGATGGTGTTGGTATGGATTTTGAAGGAAATAACACGAATACTGTCTTCCGGTACAATTATGTTCATGGCAATGACGGCCCCGGGATTCTCTTTTGTACGACTGAAGGGATAAATCAGGGGGTCACAGTTACCGGCAATGTGATATTCAACAATGGCCTGAATGCATATAACAATGATTACAAATTTGAATTTCTGAACTGGACCGAGCGGGATCAGAATGCACAGATAACAGGATATAATTCGGGAACGATTTCGAATAATACAATAATGAGAAAGTGGGGGAACGGATTTTTTTCCAGCGGAACGGCCACAGCGGGAGTTCCTTTTGAGTGGAATAATTTCACCATTAGCGGAAACAGTCAGAGTTACTATTGGAGCACTCCTCCTGCAAAACCGGGAATGGCAGATCCTGTACTCAATTCCGTGAGCTGGGACTTCGCTTATGATGGAGACCTTTTAGGATGGAATACATTCAACCATTGGGATTCGGCAACAGTCAGCAGTGATGTGCTATGGGGGCTCGCATCCGGTACGGATATGTTTGCCGTAGGTCCTGAAATGCGGTTGAATGCAATTGCCGCTGATACTTTGGAAGTCCGCATGCGTACTACTCAGTCCAATGTGGCTCAGCTTTTTTTTGTTACCGAGTCTGAGCCTTACTGGGACGGTGCAAAAAGCATCGCCTTCAACCTGATCCCCGGTAATGATATGAAGACCTACACAGTCGATCTTTCCTCTTTAGCCGCCTGGGATGGAATTGTAAATACCATCAGACTTGATCCTTCTATGATTGAGGGAGATACTCTGGCCATCGATTATATCCGATTGTACTAGATTGGAGTTCCGCTTCCCGGTCATATGCAGTGTTGCGGGGAGCGGTATGTCAGGTTCCGGGTAAATATACCACCCGGTCAAAAGGACGATATTTCAAACAACTGTTCTTGCTCAGAATTTCAGTATATGAGTTCAATCTGACGATCAACCAGATAATCAATCCATGTTTCGGGTGGTTTGCTGTCAGTTACAATCGTACTGATACAGTCAATGGCTCCAATACGGTAGTAGGATGTCTCATCAAACTTTGAGCGGTCACACAACAAGACAACCTTACGCCCGGCTCTGATCATTTCTTTTCTGAGAGAGGCTTCCCGCTCATCGAAATCGGAAAGCCCTTTTTCCATAGAGAGGGCTCTGCAGGAAAAAAAGAGAAGATCAGCATTAAAATTACTTACCTGTTTATTAGCAGCCGAGCCGATATAGGAGAGGGATTTTTCCCGCAGCAGTCCGCCTGTTGAATACACTTTTATTCCTGGAATCCCGGCCAGGTCAACAGCTGTTTTAGCTCCATTGGTCAATACAGTGAGATTGTTAAAATTCTTCAGATAAGGAATCATTCTCAATGTGGTACTGCTGGAATCCATTATCAGGAAATCTCCATCATGAATCAGACGAGATGCAAAGCCTGCTATCTGTTTTTTTTCATCCTCTTTTTCTGATTCACGTACAATCAGGGGAATTTCACTTTGAAACCTGCTATACAGAACAGCTCCGCCATGGGTTCTTTTTAACTCACCTGCCTGCTCAAGTTTTGCCAGATCCCGGCGGATTGTAGCTTCTCCGGTTTTCAGTTTGAAGCTCAGATCTTTAACAGTGACAGATTTATTATTGTTTAAAAGATCCAGGATGGCCTGATGGCGTTCTATTAAAAACATAGGAAACTATAACACTCCCGTTCTGTAATAAAAATTCATATTGACAATTATAGCAGAATATATTGGAATATGAACATAGATGAACATAGATGAATATAAATGGTTGTAAATGGACGTGATCCTGTCTCCCAAAATCCAACACAATTGAGAGAAAAATGAAAGGGATTCTTTTTAATATTCAGAAATTCAGTATCCATGACGGACCGGGAATCAGAACCGTGGTGTTCTTTAAAGGCTGTCATCTTCAGTGTCTCTGGTGCAGCAATCCAGAATCCCAGCCCCGTAGTGTAAGTTTTTCTTTCAATAAGGAGATTTGCACTGCCTGTGGAGACTGCATGTCAGCGTGTCGGGAGGGTGCTCTGAATTTCAGAACCGGAACACTACAGAATGATCCGCAGCGCTGTACAGGCTGCGGAGACTGTGTCCGTCATTGCCTGAACGGGGCTATATCCTTTTACGGCAGAGAGTACAGTGTTGATGAAGTGGTCAGTGAAGTTCTGAAGGATAAACCTTTTTATGACAAATCCGGGGGCGGTGTGACTCTGTCCGGGGGTGAGGTCTTTCTGCAGTTTGATTTTGCTGCAGAACTTTGCCGGCGGCTGGCCCTGGAAAACATTGCCGTTGCTGTAGAAAGCTCTCTTACAGTATCTTCAAAACAGATTGAAAAGCTGATCAATCATGTGGATATATGGCTGGTGGACCTGAAGCATTATGATGAGAAAAAACTTCTGTCGGGAACAGGCGGAGGATTCAATGATTACAAAAGAAACCTGAAACAGCTGGTGAAGAAGAATTGTGATGTTATTATCCGGATTCCAGTCATTCCGGGTTTTAATCACACCCTTGAGGATGCGGAACAGTTTGTTGTGTTTCTGCAGGATTTCGGAATTTCTTCTGCTGTACTTCTCCCTTTCCATCAGTACGGAGAAAAAAAATATGAACTTCTGGGTAAATCCTATTTCATGAAAGGAACAGCCCGGCTCAGAGAAGAGGACCTTGCCGGGTTTGCCGGAGTTTTCGAACGTAATAATATTCAAATTCAAATAGGCGGATAAAAGATGAGTAAATTCGGAACAGCTACAAAACGCATGCAGAATTTCAGAGATGAGATCATAGGAACCACCGCATCGGTGTGTACCGAACGGGCCCTGCTGGCGACCGAGGCCTATAAAGAGCATGAGATGGAGCAGACAGTCCTGAAACGGGCCTATCTGTTGAAGAATGTACTGTCAAAGATGACAATTTTCATCGAGCCCCAGACTTTGATTGTCGGAAATCAGGCCAGTGTGAACCGGGCCGCGCCCATTTTTCCCGAATATGCCATGGAATGGGTGGCCCATGAACTGGAAAAATTCGATCAGAGAGACGGGGATCTTTTCAGGATATCCGAAGAGAGCAAAAAAGATATCGCAGCCATCTACCCCTACTGGAAAGGAAAAACTCTGCAGGATAAGGCCTATGCGGCATACCCTGAACAGGCTAGAAGAATTTATGATCTGGGTATCATCAGAAATGAAGGAAACATCACATCCGGCGATGCCCATCTGGCAGTGGATTACGAAACTGTCCTTAAATATGGTCTGAAGCAGTACAGGCGGAGAACTCTTGAAAAACTGGAGAATCTGAACTACGCCGACTATGAAGAGCTGAAAAAGAGTTACTTTTACCGGGCCATCCTGGTTACCATTGAAGCTGTCGAAATTTATGCCCGCCGTTATGCGGACCTGGCGGCCGATCTGGCTGAAAAGGCGGATGGGACGCGTGCACAAGAACTTCTGATGATTGCCGATAACTGCCGGAAAGTTCCCATGGAACCGGCAGAAACCTTTCATGAGGCATTGCAGAGTGTCTGGTTTATCCAGCTAATCCTGCAGATCGAGTCCAACGGCCATTCTCTGTCCTACGGGCGTTTTGATCAGTATCTGCTGCCTGCTTATAAATACAGTAAAAGCAAGGGAATGAGTGATGCGGAAGCAGGGGAGCTGCTGGATAACCTGTGGATTAAGTCTCTGACAGTCAATAAGGTGAGAAGCGCACGGCACTCCAAGTATGCCGTTGGAACTCCCATGTATCAGAATGTGACGATCGGAGGCCAGACGGTCGATGGAAAGGATGCTGTGAATGAGCTCTCCTTTCAGGTCCTTTATTCGGTAGGGAGAATGCGTCTGACCCAGCCCAATCTGTCTGTCAGGTATCATAAAGGAATGTCCAAAACCTTTATGGATGACTGTCTGGAGGTTATCAGACTGGGTTTCGGGATGCCCGCCTTCAACAGTGACGAGGTGATACTTCCCATGCTGAAGGATCTAGGTGTGTCCACTGAGGATGCATACAATTACAGCGCCATTGGCTGTGTGGAAGTAGGGGTGCCCGGTAAATGGGGCTACCGCTGTACAGGAATGAGTTACCTGAACTTTCCCAAAACCTTTATGACCGCCCTGAATGACGGAGTGGATATAAACACGTCTCAGAAGATCTGTCAGGGAACGGGACACTTCAGGGATATGAAGAGTTTTGATGAGGTGCTGAATGCCTGGGATACTGTGCTGAAGCAGCTAATTCATATCGGAGTTACTCTGGATAACTGCGCGGATATGATCGTTGAGCAGGAGGTGCCCGATGTTTTCTGTTCCACTCTTGTGGATGATTGTATAGAACGTGGTAAACACCTCAAAGAGGGCGGAGCAAGGTATGACATAATCAGTCAGATGCAGGTGGGGCTTGCCAATCTGGGAGATTCTCTGGCGGCAATAAAGAAATTTGTCTTCGAAGAAAAAAAGCTGAATGCAGAACAGCTCTGGGAGGCTCTGATGTCGGATTTTGCCGGAGATGAAGGCGAGCGGATACGGCAGCTTCTGCTTAGTGCTCCCAAATACGGAAACGATGAGGATTATGTGGATGAGCTTGTTGTACGAGGCCATGCCACCTATATCGATGAGATCAAGAAGTATAAAAACAACCGCTATGGAAGAGGACCTGTCGGAGGAACCTATTATGCGGGAACTTCCTCTGTGGCCGCCAATGTTCCTCAGGGTGCGGGAACCTGTGCCACCCCGGACGGCAGGCACAAGGGAGATCCACTGGCGGAAGGGGCTTCTCCGACCCATGCAGTGGACCGGAACGGCCCCACAAGCGTGTTAAAATCGGTCAGCAAACTGGATACCAGGAATATATTCGGCGGTATACTTCTGAATCAGAAAGTGAATCCCCGGACCATCGCCCACGAACGGGACAGGGAGAAGCTGAGCATGCTTATAAGAACATTTTTTGACGATCTGGAGGGTTACCACATACAATACAATGTTGTTTCCAGAGAAACTCTACTGGATGCTCAGGAAAATCCGGAAAAACACAAGGATCTTGTTGTCCGGGTCGCCGGTTATTCGGCCTTTTTTAACATCCTGTCCCGGGAAACCCAGAATGATATCATCGCCAGGACAGAACAGACTTTATAACAGCCTTATAGGAGAAAGATAAAATGGAAAAAACAACACCCAGAGGAAAGGTTGCCGTCATTACCGGGGCCGGTTCCGGGATCGGTAATGCCATTGCCCTCAGACTGGCACAGGAAGGGATCGACCTGGTTCTCTGCGGACGTAATCCGGAGAAGCTGCAGAAAAGTGAAAATCAGGTGCAGAAGTACGGTGTCAGGACTCTGGTTCTTCCGGGGGATTTGGCAGAGGATGACTACCTTTTTTCGTTTTTAGACAGAGCTGCGGAGCATTTCGGCGGTGTTGATATCCTGATAAACAATGCCGGTATGGCCCTCAGCCGCAGACTGGAAGATACCACTCCAGATGAATTTGACAGGATTGTCCGCCTGAATCTCAGAAGCAGTTATTTTGCCTGTCAGTCCGCCCTGAAATGGCTGAAACAGAGCGACTGGGCCACTATAATCAATATTTCATCCAATATGGGACATTCAGCTTATCCGGATCAGAGCGCTTACGTCGCCTCCAAACACGGGGTTCATGGTTTCACCAAATCCCTGGCCAAAGAGGTCTATCAGGACGGCATCCGCTGTCATCTGATCAGTCCGGGAGGAGTCTTTACGGACATGGTTAAAATCTCCCGTCCCGACCTTTCTGCAGAAGGAATGATTGCGGCAGAAGAAGTTGCTGAGGCAGCAGCCTTTTTTATCTGCCATCGGGGTAATGCGGTTTTGGATGAGATACAGGTACACCGTGTGGGGAAAGAACCCTTCAGCTGAAATCTCTACAGGTAATAAAAAGGGCTACCCCTGTATCTGAAGTTGGCAGCCCTTTTTTATCAGCAGAGGTCAGTTGCGTGTAATACTGTTGCCGGTCTGGCTTACTGTTGTTGCACAGATAGGGGAATAGGGAGCGCTGCTGCCGCTGGAAATGATTGTATTGTTGTACAGCCGCATTTCCGCGGTACTCTGCCAGTTAAGAATGTCAAAGTCGCTCATTCCCAAACGTTCAGGTTTGTCCAGAGAGTCAGGGTCCTTGCAGTTGCTGTCAAACAGGGAGTTACGCACCAGGATATCTGCATTGGGGGTTGGATCAAAACCGAAATTAACGGCTGGATCAGTAGCGCATAACATCAGACCGGCTCCCGCATTATTCTTAAACTCGCAGTTTTCAATCAGGATACGTTGACAGGCTCCTTCCAGATCCAACCCCACTCCGTCGTGGGTATGGTATCCCGGTTCTTTACGGACAACATTATTGAAACTGCTATCTCTGATAGATATATCATAACAGTACTGGAGAAAGCCTCCGCATACTCCCGAGTCGGCGTATCCTCCTCCAGAGACAGTATCGAAATTTTCTACCAGAGCCCCTCTGAGATTATTGAGCATGAATCCTCCCTGCAGAACACCGTCGGCAATACAGTTCTTAAGCACAAAGTTCTGGGCAATCGGTGTACTGCTTGCGAAGTAATATACAGCATTTCCGAATCCTGTATCACTGTTCGTGAAACTGCATCCATGGATATTTATATTTTCAAAGAGGAGAGGGTCTCCGACGCCGGGATTGAAGAATCCATCTTTATCACTGCCCAGAAAAATACCCACATTCCAGAAGGTTCCATATGTTCTGTTAGGGGATTCTCCCTTTGATGCCGTACCGAGTTTACCATCCCAGGTACTGAAGTCTGTGTAATGGGAGGGATTGTTCATAGCTATTTCATTGAAGCTGCAGTTTCGGATCTCAATGTTTTTTACAGGATCGAATGACGCTGGCCCGCCTTCGGAGGCGGCATAGAGGAATATTCCGAGCTTGGCCGTGTCCACATGGATATTTTCAATCAGCCAGTATTCGGGAGAGTGAAGTTTGATCCCGAAGCCGTAATACCGATCATTGGGGATCAGTTTCGGAGCATCCGGATGACTGCCATAATCGGTTATGGTCAGGGCCTGTGTTGCTGTACCAGAGGTTCCGGGAGGTACATTCAGAATGGCATTACGCCCGGAGGGAACTCCTGTCCAGGAATCTCCCCGTTTCAGACGGATGCGGTCTCCTGGAGAAAGAGTCACAGTCCCATCCATCAGTACGGAAAAATCCCGGAAAGGAGCTGCATCGCTGGTTCCCGAATTGGCATTGTTTCCCACCGAATAACTAAAGTAGTAGTCTGTACCGCTCCCGACTCCCTGAGCTTCATAGGCCGTGGGGGTAAACTGCATCACCGGTGGCAAGGATGCTCCGCTGTCATTCTGTACCATCAGAGGGGCATTGAAGTCTTTCATACTGCCATTTTCGCAGAACTGGTAGGAACCGGCGGTCTGGACCACAATGGTTTTGCTGCTGGGGCCGTTATCCTGGCTCTGAAAACGGATGTAGGATGAATCTCCCAGAAGTGTTCGGGGGTAATGATCGGCACTATAGTTGTCTGTAGAATTGTTATCTGTTGAAATATATGTCTTTACACCGTTTAAACTTATAATCCAGGCATTGTCATACTCCAGTTTGAGATGGAGAGGGATGTCTGTATCACTCGAAGTTCCGGGAAAGTCGATGACGGGATTTAACGCCCGCATACTGCTGGGTTCATAGTCAGCATCTCCTGGAACACCATTGCCGCTCCTGATTTCACTATTCATTATCGAAAGAAGGGTAGTCTTCAGAAAGTTTCCTTCCCGTTTCAGCATCAGATAGATCCCGCTGCCTTCCATAATATAGGAGGACGCCTGACGGTCGCTGATAAAAATACCAAGTGTATCACCCTCTTTGAGTTCTTTCAGTATCATTTTGGCTTCCATCCCGCTGTTGAGTGAAAGGGGTTTGCTGACTTCAACCCAGCTTCCGTTCCAGCCTGAGTCGGTTGTGATTGAAATCCCTTCTGCTGTAGAAGATATACTGATGTTTCCAGAGGTCCCCTGTTTCATGGTAAAATCTGTAAGTGAGCCCTCGGTAGGTGTTTCATTATCTGGACTATTCGGATTATTCGGATTATTCGGATCTGAAGTATTTGGGTTTTGTGCCTCCGGAGGATTCAGTCCCGGCGTATTGATGGGCGATGGACATCCTGTCAGATAGAAAACCATCATTAGGAATAATAGAGTAGTTAATATTTTTTTCATCTTTTCTCCTGATTATATAAACGTTTAAATTGTAGCTTTGATTTTTGAACAGTGCAACAATTATCTTTCAGAATTACCAGAAGAAAAAAAGACTGCCCGAATGGACAGTCTGTGTATTGAGGGTTTACCTGTGAATCAGGGCAGGGGGCGGCCTCTGTAGTTGAGGGCAGCCTTTTTGCCCTTCAGATCAGAGCTCTCAGGATGGGACAGTACTCTACCTCTGATGACAGGACCATGTTCATATCCTGATCTCAGACAGATTCTTTTTTTTCTCTCAGATTCCTGTTCTATCCGTTCATTCAGCTGGGATTCCAATGCAAGTACCATATCATAAAACATAAATACTCTCCTGCTTGTTTTTTTAGACATTCTGAATGAGGGCTGTGTGCCAGTAATGGAAGACAGATTGGTAAAAGAGAGGAATCCCGGGAGATATTGTGAGGATCTGTGAACCGTTGTGTGGAAAAAGGAGATTGTGTGGAAGGTGACTTTAAGGGAGGATCAAATCGACCGATCCGGCTGCGGTATATGCAGCCGGATAAGGAACAGGAACTGTTTAGAAGGTTCCGTAGTCCTTCCTGGAGACCCCGGGTATCAGAGAGGGATTTCTCAGAAGGACTTCGTGATCTCTGCCCACATCGATGATTCCCATTCCGATCTCGCCATAGGCTCTGCCGTTCAGTGAGGCATCAATGCCGATCATATGGCGGCTTTCAGGGGCATCCTGAGGGACGGTGACTCTGAAAAGGAACTCTCCTTCTGATTTTCCCGGAATGGCCCCTTCAGAGTTCATAGGCTCCACTGTCCAGCCCTCTTTGGTGACCAGGCTGATCTCTGCGGGGGCTTCAAAGGCATGGTGATTTCTGACGACAACCTTCAGCTCCAGAGTTTCTCCTCTGCCGGCCACATTCCGGAAGGAATCCATCCGGACCCACTGCATGTCGTTCCCGAAGTTCACTTCCTCCTGTCCGATCAGAGCCTCCAAAGCCCGGTTTCTTCTGAGGGTATTCTGCAGCATGGTCTCTGTATAAACAGGATTCCAGGGTTTCAGCCCGCTGTGGCCGGTAGCAATGTAATCGGGTCTGGTTTCTTCCAGAATTCTGATGCACTGAATGGCTCCTTCCGTATCGGAAACGGGGGTGTAGTTCCAGGGGTCCAGGGCACGGATATGGTCGAAATCATCCAGAGAGTCTCCGACGAAGAGTACTGTATATTCTCCCGTATCCAGCAGCATGGCCTGATGCCACCAGGTCTGACCAGGGAAGTGGTAAAAGGTCATTGTATAGCCCCGCCATTCGATGGATTCTCCTTCGGTCATGGTCCGGTCAACGGGTATGGAATACATATACAGACAGGGAAGGAAAAAGCGATGGGGTTCTTCGGTCACCTCTTTCATGGATTCATGGAGTATCACCTGAGAATTAAAGTGAGCAGCCAGACCGTTGGTCAGAGAGTTGTGGTCGCAGTGGAAATGAGAGGGAGATATATAGTCGATGCCTTTCAAACTGCCGTCGGCTTCTCTATTTTTCAGGTAAGCAATAAAGTCTTTTTTCTCTCCTGTCGGAGTGGTGTAATCATTGAAGCCGGCATCATAAAGAAAGGCGTATCCGTCTTTTTCAATCAGGTACTGACTGGCGACAGTCTGATAAACAGATATCTCTGGAATATCCACTTCCTCAGCATCACCGAAGAAACTGGCGTCGGTGGCTGTACTGATCATCTCCATCAGGTTCTTTTCCAGAAGGGATATGGCATTGTTGCAGTCCCCGAAGGGCTCTCCATGAGCCGGCAGAATCAAATCCAGTTTCTGCATTCTCAGAATCTGAAGGGATTTAAGCAGCCTGGATACTCTCGTTTTGCCATTGCTGATTCCCAGACCGAAGGATTCATAGGTCTCCTGCAGAGACTCCAGTTCCCAAACCCGGCCGGGTGAGTGGATAATATCCCCTGTAAATCCCAGCTTCCGGCCTTCATGTTCAAGTATGTAGGAGACATGCATATCACTGTGCCCCAGGGTTCTTTTCACTTTCAAAGTGAAACCTTTCCACTGGAACTCCTCACCGCTTTTAAGCTCCCTGTGGACAGGGATGTTTCTCAGAGGAAGAAAATAACCTTCCTTATATTCCACCGGAAAGTAGGAAGGCCGGTTGTGCCATAGTTCTTCGGCATTTCGGTAATACCCGGCAGTCCCTTCGGGTACTGCAATACGGGTTCCTTCTTCAAGAAAGAGATCGTCTCCCTGGGAGAGATCCCGGTGGGGATGTGTGTGAAGTATCCAGTCTATTTTTTTAATACCGAGTTTGTAGAGATGCTCTTTTACCTCCCCCCGGCCTGTTTCGATGAGGATTGCACTTTTCCCTGAACGGAGAACATAAGAATTGACGGAGTCTGTAAACATGAAGATATCAGGTGCAATCTCCACAAACGGGCTGATATTGTCAGATTCCTTCTGTCCTCCTGCTGACAGGGGGAGGGTTATGCTTATGCATATCAAGAATATCCACAGTGTTTTCTTCATGAATGAATTCCTTTATTTATCTTAAAATCTTTGATATTCTCTAATGCAAACGTTTAAATGTCAATTTAAAATTACAATAATACAGCTACTGGAGGCTCATTATGGAGAGATTTACAAGATGGAAAGGACCGGATCTGTCGGATATTCCCAGTTATTGCGCTCATGAACATTGGGGAAGTCTCTCTCCATTCGGTGGGGATGCCTGCGGATTCAGGCCGGATACATACAGGGGAGCTCTGCCCCTTGGAGATATCAGTGCTCTGGACATATTGCTTGACCCCTATTTAAGCAGTAATCTTCCCGGCAGCGGGATGAATCACAGCAATGATCCTGAATTGATCCGCTCCCAGTTTCCTGAACTTAAAAGAAGGCATGGATTGAGCGGAACCTGGCTGACGACTGTCCGGGGATTGATGGAGCTTTACGGTTTCACAAAAGACGATGCCTCTGAAATCCTGTCCAGTGAGCTTGATGGTAAGGTCCGCAGCAATTACAGTGCGCCCTTCAACTGGTATGAAAGAGCAATGGAACAGATGAAGATCAGTCATGTGGTCAGAGCTGTCCATCCTCTCTATTATTATCGTGATCATTCCCGGGAATCTGCACAGGCAGAGAGTCAACTGATCCGGACAAACCTCAGAATTGATCCTCTTCTGGCTTTCTGGAAATCTAATGCTCCCGGAAAAGAGGCTCTTGTTGAACTTACGGGCATATTACCCGAAGATGCTCCGTCATGGCAGCTGTTTCTGGAGAGGCTTTTTGACCGGGCTGTACAGCAGGGCTGTGTGGGGATTAAGCAGTTTCAGGCTTATTCCAGGCCCCTTGATTTTCCCCTGGTTGGAGATGAGGCTCTGAATATCGGCAGAAATCCTGATGCGGCAGATGAGCGTAGTATCAAAGATTATGAAAACTGGATTGTCAATGCATGCTGCCGTGAGGCGGACAGGAGGGGCTGGACCCATCAGTTCCATACAGGGACTCATAACCTTCCTGATTCGAATCCCCTGCCTCTGCGGAGACTGGCCAAACGATACCCTTCCATGAAAATAGTTATGCTCCATGTCTGGCCCTTTGTGGATGAAGCGGCCTTTCTGGCCAAAACGGAACAGAATATTTATATTGACGCCTGCTGGCAGGCCGTTCTAAATCCCCGCTTTCTGAAAAAATCCCTGGAAACCTGGATAAACTATGTTCCATCCAACAAAATAATGCTTTCTCATGATGCCACATCTGTGGAGATGGCGGCAGGTTCACTTCTGTATACCAAAGAAATTCTGTCTGAGGTTCTGGGAATCTGCGGAGAAGGGCGGGATGGGACGTTTCTGTATGAACTGGCGAAGGACTATTTATATAATAACGCCCTTCGCCTGTATGAAGTGTGATTCGGGGACGCCGGCTGTCTGTAAAACGGCCGGCAGAAGATTTATGAGGGCTTACATAGCTCCGTAGAACTTATAATCATCCAGTCTGTGTAGGATAATGCTGCTGGGTTTCATGATGTTACTGGTACTCCCGGTCATGAAGAAGGCTCGGTTGTTCCGGTACATATCTTCGGGAAATACATCATAACTGATGGACTGGGGAATGTCATTCACACTGAAAATCCATCCGGCGTCAGACTTCATCAGTTTGACAGTGAACAGATTTCCCTCAGCTGGCGCATCAACCACTACGCTACCGACCACATCAAGACCGGGCTGCTGCAGCATATTAAAGATGGTGATCTCGCGGCCGTCCTGGTTTACGGGCTGACAGAGGAGAACCATACCGTTTACACCTTCCTGTCCTATATACAAAGGTGCATCCATCAGACAGAAAGAAGTCCAGCTGCCGTCTCTGTCGGCGTAACCGCTTTTTTCCTGCACTGTGAATTCCATAGTGAAACCTTCGGCTGCAACGGGTTTGGCAAAGGATGCATAATTACCGAAACGGGGAACTCCGCCCATAATCAGACCCTGGGCATTCTGCTCTACATCAAAAGACCCGGTTGAGTCGGCAACTACGGGAGTAAAGGCGGCAGCGGCCATGGGACTCAGATCTGCATCATCTATGCTCATGGTGTATTCGGCAGCAAGAGCCTGTCCGGTACCGCTGTTTCCGCCGCTGGCACATCCGGATAAGAGTATGATGGATGCAGTTATTGCAGCAATCATTGTTTTTTTCATAATAATCTCCTTTGAAGAAATAATTGAAACGTTTGTATTTTGCTTTCTATCATATGTTTAATTCCGGTTTTTTGTAAAGAAAAAAGTAATTTAACCTGATTTTACCCAAATTATCATGCAAAATTCCGGTTGCCAACCCGATTAATGGGTGCTATTATCTTCAGGTGCACTAGCACTTTTTTATTTTCTCTTGTATTTAAACGTTAAAATAAAAAATTAAATATACATGATTTTGTATGATGCAGAAGTGCTTGTTAAAGGAGTTAGGATAATGATGATCGGAAATGCGGGAGGCGGAAGAATGGTTGCAGCTTCACTGCTTATACTTGTAATGTTTCCGGCTCTGCTGACAGCAGAACCCGGTGCAGCCCTGCGTGATAAATACAATGCGTCTCCTGCAAGTCGGGAGGATGTTGTGGTCTTTGATGCCGGCAGCATTCCCCGGTATGCAGATTTCAGTAAGTCCTATCCGGCTGAGTTTTCTGAAGAACCGGGAGCAGTTGTCGAGCTTACTGGCCATAATCTGGCTGCCGGTTCTTCTGAGGATTCTTTTCTGGATTGGGAGCGGGGAAGAGACTTTTTTGAATGGACTTTTACCATAGCAGATGCCGGATACTACAAAATTGATATTGAATATCTGATTGAGGGCGGTTCCGGTGCTTCCGCACAGCGGGAGATGAGCATTAACGGGGAGTTTCCTTTTGAGGAAATAGGGAACATCTTTTTCCATCGCAGATGGGTAGAGGCCGGACTGGTTCGTCAGAATACCATCGGTGATGATGTGAGCCCCCGCCAGATTCAGCAGCCTCTTTGGCAGACTGTTACTGTCAGAGACGGATTCGGATATTATCCGGAACCCCTTCATTTTTATTTCAGTGAAGGGGAGCACACAATCGGCATGAGATATATTGCCGAACCGATGAAAATCAGAAGGATTATTCTGCGCTCTGCAGAAAATATTCCTTCCTATTCAGAAGTAAAAAAAGAGTATGACCGTAAGGGATATCTTCCTGTAAAACAGCATTTCACACTGCAGGCGGAGGATACTTCCTGGAAGACTGATCCTACTCTTCGGAGGATTGCCATTCAGGATCCTGCTGCTGTCCCTTATGAAAACGGTTACAGAAGACTGAACGGTATCGGAAGCGGCCGATGGAGACGGGGCGGCCAGACTATAGCCTGGAATCTGGATGTTCCCGAGACAGGATTGTATGCCATAGGCCTGAAAGTCGGTCAGTGGTGGGGAGAAGGTCTTCCGTCACATAGACGAATTGAAATTAACGGAGCCGTACCGTTCAAGGAGTTTGGTGACTACGTTTTTGTCTACAACAGGGAATTCCGGAATGAAATTTTAAGTTCTCCCGAAGGTGAGCCCTATCTTGTGTATCTTACAGAAGGCCGCCATACCCTGAGCATGAGTGTTCAGGTCGGAAGACTCCAGGAAATTTCCAAAGATCTCAAAGCGAATGCCCTTCTGCTCTCCTCCATGCTCCGCAAAATTGTGATGATCACCGGACAGGAGCCGGATGTGAATTTTTCATATGAACTGGATAAGAATATTCCGGGACTTATGGATGACATGGCCTCTCTTAAAGAGAGTATGGACAAGCAGATAGATCTTCTTGTTTCCATGTCGGACAGAAGGCCGGTTGCAGCCAATAATTTCGCAATGCTCTCTGATCTTTTTGCAGAGCTGATTGCAGATCCCGACTCCATACCCAGGAAAATGAATGATCTGGAAAATGCCCAGAAGAATATCGGAACCTGGATGACAGACCTGTTGAGTCAGCCTCTGACCATAGATTATTTTATGATTGGTGATCCCGGTATGGATATGCCCAGGGCCCGGTCCAATTTTTTTCAGCGTCTCTTTGCCAGTGTCTCCAACTTTTTCCGTTCTTTTGTCAAAGATTACGATAATGTGGGCGGGCTGGTGGAGGCCGGCAGTGCTGACAGGTCCATTGATGTATGGATTGCCCGTGGTAAGGAGTGGGCTGAGCTCACCAAGGAACTGGCAGATGAAACATTTACCAAAGATACAGGAATTGCCATCAATCTGAATGTTCTGCCTCCTTCTCAGCTGAATGCCGGTCAGGTCAATGCTCTGCTTCTGGCAATCCTTTCGGGTAATGCACCGGATGTGGCCCTCGGTACCAATTCTCAGAGCCCTGTAGAGTTTGCCGTCCGTGGGGCCGCCTACGATTTAAGAACATTTCCCGATTATGAAGAGACGGTACAGAATTTCCTGCCGGGAGTTATGACTCCCTATCATTTCAACGGCGGAACCTACGGACTTCCTGAAACCATGGATTTTACGGTTCTGATCTATAGAAATGATATCTTTGCAGAACTGGGACTGTCTGTGCCCGATACCTGGGAGGATGTCTATAAGAATATGCTTCCCATACTTCGGGAAAACGGTATGGATTTCTCCTATCCCAGAGGTGCCGCGGCTTTTCTGCCTTTTCTTTATCAGATGAATGGGACCTTTTATAAAGATATGGGGCGGAAGTCCGGTCTCGACAGTCCTGAAGCCTTTCAGGCATTTAAAACATGGACAGAGCTGTATACAAATTACAAAGTGCCTGTTCAGGCGGATTTCTATAATCGGATGCGGACCGGAACCATGCCCATCGGTGTGGGAAACTACTATACCTATATACTATTATCAACGGCAGCTCCCGAGCTGAAGGGACGCTGGGATATTGCTCCCATGCCCGGAATCAGAAATGCAGAGGGAGAAGTGGAACGATGGGCCGGCGGTATGTCCACAGCGTCAATCATTCTGAATCAGAGCTCTAAAAAGGAAGATTCATGGGAGTTTATGAAGTGGTGGTCCAGTGAACCCGTTCAGGCGCAGTTCGGACGGGAAGTGGAAGCTCTTATGGGTGTAGAGGCCCGGTGGAATACGGCCAATGTCAAAGCCTTCAAGGCTCTCCCCTGGGAGCCTGAACATATCAGTGTAATTGATCATCAGTGGGATTATTACCGGGAACAGCCCTATGTGCTTGGTGGATATTTCACCATGCGTCATGTGGATAATGCCTGGAACAGAGTCGTAATGGGAACTATGGGTGTCCGTGACTCACTTGAGAAAGCGGTTAAGGATATAAACCGGGAGCTCAAGGTTAAACAGGAAGAATTCAACTACATTCCCACGGAATTTCTGGAGGAAATCGAATGACTAAAAATACAGGGATTCTGAAAGCTCCGGCTTCCCTTTCTGCGGAGGCTCCGGAACAGGAGAGACCGTCCGCTGTCTCAAGACTGAAGGCCTGGTGGAAACGTTATGGAACGGGACTGCTGTTTCTGGCTCCCTTCGGCCTGCTCTTTTTTGTATTTGTACTGCTGCCCGTATTATCAGCGGTGGGAATGAGTTTTACCTACTACAATATGCTGCAGGCTCCCCAGTGGCTGGGACTGGACAACTTCCGGAACCTCCTTATGGATGATGATATTTTCGGAATTGCCATCCGTAAAACACTGGTGTTTGCCCTGATTACAGGTCCTCTGGGTTTTTCTGTATCCTTTATTGTCGCCTGGCTTATTGACCGGCTCAGATTCAAGAAGTTTTTTGCCCTGGCATTTTATGCTCCATCCA
>JAQQAM010000181.1 GCA_028532905.1 Spirochaetales bacterium | reverse complement strand
TGTCTGTATTGATAAGGGCGTAGAGGCCGTCCTCCAGGTTTGTTTTATCATTTGCGCATGAACTCATAGTTACTGTAATGAGCAGGGCGGCAGTAAGCAGTAGATTCTTCAATGTTACCGTCTGCTTCATATTTCCTCCTGTACTTAAATAGAAACCGGCAAAAGAAGATAGGTTACTCAAATTGCCGGTATTTTTCACCAGAGCATATCATTAAAGAGATGATGAATCAATTCAGGAGCATCATGAGCTGGGGGAAATACAGTTGTGTTTTACCTGTGTTGATGCTCGGAATGTTGACAGCACTCTGAGATCTATATAAAATTACATCAATTTATGAGAAAGCCCGAATTTTACTTTTTTAACTTTTTTTTCTTCTTTTTTATCAGCGGGGAAACCCCGGGGCTTACTTAAAGAACGGATGTTCAAAATGAGCCGCAGAGGGTTTCCATCAGGGATACCTGCTGCGGCTCTTTTTTTGCATTCGGGATAATGTGTTTGCGATCAAAGTGGAATAGAGCCTACAACAATGGAAATCAGACCGGAGGGGCTAATGGCATCCTTCGGCACAAATAATAGAGAGGTCCGGAATGTTACAGAATCTGGAAGATCTGAAGAGCGAGTTTGCCTCGGCTCTGGCAGAGGTTAAAGACCGTTCGTCCCTGGTGAATCTGAAAGCAGATTTCCTCGGGAAAAAAGGAAAGCTGAATGATATCCTCAAGTCTCTGAAGGATGCCACTCCCGATGTGAAAAAGACTCTGGGAATGAAATCAAATCAGCTCAAGGAATCCATCCTGGGTGAAATCGATAAAAAGATGACCGCCCTGGAGCTGTCCGAAATCAATGAGAAGCTGAAAAAAAACTGGCAGGATATCACCTTCCGTTCCTCCATTCGGGATCAGGGGCTCACAGCCGCCGGTTATCATCCTGTTTCCATTATTCAGAGAGAGATTGAAGACATCTTTACTTCCATGGGATTTGAAATCCTCGACGGACCTTATGTGGAAGACGACTATCATAACTTCGAAGCCCTCAATATTCCCGAAACCCATCCTGCCAGAGACATGCAGGACACCTTCTGGTTCAAGGATATGAAGCACCTTCTGAGAACCCACACCTCCTGTATTCAGGCCAGGGGAATGGAAACCAGAACTCCTCCTTTCAAGTTCATCGGCCCCGGCAAGGTCTTCCGCTGTGAAGCCACAGACGCCTCCCATGAGGCAGCATTCCATCAGCTGGAAGGTATGATGGTGGGCAAGGATATATCCGTTGCCAACCTGATCTACTTTATGAAGACCCTTCTGTCCGAGATCTTTCGCAAAGATGTGAATGTCAGGCTCCGTCCCGGTTTTTTCCCCTTTGTGGAACCCGGCTTTGAACTGGATATCGAGTGCCTGATCTGCGGCGGCAAGGGCTGCTCCGTCTGTAAGCAGTCCGGATGGGTTGAGCTCCTTCCCTGCGGAATGGTTCACCCCAATGTTCTGAAGCACGGTAACATAGATCCCGACGAGTATAATGGTTTCGCCTTCGGACTCGGACTGGATCGTCTGGTTATGATGCGCTACGGCATAGATGATATCCGGCATCTGCACAGCGGTAATCTGTCGTTCGTTTCCCAATTCAAGAGTTACTAGGAGAGGCCTTTAAAATGTATATATCAATTGACTGGATAAAAGACTTTGTAGAGCTTCCCGATATGGAGCCAAACAAGCTGGCCGAACGCTTTACCATGGCTACCTGTGAGGTTGAGGATGTTCTGACCACAGGAGAACTTCTGGACCGGGTCCGGATTGTTGAGATCACAGAGATTGAGGATCACCCCGATTCAGACCATCTTCATCTTGTTAAATTCACAGACGGCAAAGAGGAGAAGCAGGTTGTCTGCGGCGCTCCTAATGTGGAAGTCGGCAAAAAAGTGCCTTTCGCTCCCCTGGGAACCACCTTTCCCGGCGGATTCACTCTGGTGCCCAAGAAAATCAGAGGAGTCATGTCCGAAGGGATGCTCTGTTCAGAAACCGAACTGGAAATCGGAACCGACGATTCGGGTCTGAAGATTTTTGAAACCGGTGCTCCTCTGGGACAGTCTGTGGGCGAGTATGTGGGACAGAAAAAAGACATCCTCCTGGATATCGATAACAAATCCATCACCCACCGCCCCGACCTCTGGGGACATTACGGTATGGCCCGGGAGTTTGCCGCCGTTTTCGGGAATCCTCTCAAAAACCCCTTTGACAGCGCCTGGGAAGAGAAAATCCGTTCCTGGATGAGCGATGAAAAAGCCCCTGTGAGCATCACAGTGGACCCCGATTCCGCCAACCTGGGATTCACCGGACTCTCCATGGACAACATCACCATCAAGCCGAGCCCCCAGTGGATGCAGGACAGACTCAATGCCTGCGGCATGCGTCCCATCAACAACATTGTGGATATCTCCAATTACGTCATGCTGGAACTGGGAATCCCCAACCATATCTTTGACAGAGATACTATCCGGGGAGGGCAGATCATTGTCCGCCGGGCTGGTGAGGATAAAGAGTTCACCACACTGGATGAAGTGAAACGGGATCTTCTTCCCTCGGACACCATGGTCTGCGATGCCGAAGGTCCCTCGGGTATTGCCGGAATCATGGGCGGCCTGGACAGCGCCGTAGCCGATACGACCTCAAGAATCTTTCTGGAAGCCGCCAACTGGCGGGATGCGGAAGTCAGACGCACTGCCACCAGACTGGGGCTGAGAACCGACGCCCTCCAGAGATATGAGAAATCTCTTGATTCCCAGCTGCTGGAACGGACTCTGCTCCGTCTGGCGGAACTGGTCAAAGAGAGCTGCCCCGAGGCTGTTATCAAGGGACAGGTGGTCAAAGCCAATATGCCTGCCTACACCCCTCTGGTGATCGATGTGAAAGCCTCCCGGATCTGTCAGGTTCTGGGCAAGGCAATCGATACCCCTGAGATTGTCCGCATTCTGGAAGCCCTGGATTATAGCGTGGCTCTGGAAGGAGATCAGATGAGTGTGACCGTCCCCTCCTACAGATCCACCAAGGACATCGAATGCGACGCCGATATCATCGAAGAGATCGGAAGGGTCATCGGCTACGATAACATCACCCCTGCCGCCCCCCTGAACGAGGTGAATGCGGTCAGGCTCTCTGAAGCGAAAGTCATGTCCCGGAAAATTCTGGATTTCATGGTAAACAGAGCCGGTGCTCTGGAAGTGATGACCTACCCCATGGTGGGAGACAAGCTTCTGGACCAGGCCTTCTGGCCCGTGAAAAACGAAACCCTGATTCTGGCCAACGCCATGAGCCCTGAGTCCGACAGAATGAGACCCTCCCTGATCCCCAGCCTCCTGCAGGCCGCGGCTCTGAACCAGAAAACCTACAGCTCCTTCCGCTTCTTCGAACTGGGAAGAAGTTTTCAGGAAGATGAAAAGGATTTCTGCCATGAGCGCTACCAGCTGGGAGTGGTCTACTTTGATAAAAAGAAATCCCCTTTTCTGGAAGCAGCCAACGGCATGGAAGAGCTGATGAACTCCCTGAATATCCCCTTCCGTATGGTACCGGGAACCAACGATAAAAATACCCTGTATCCTGAAGGCTGGGAGGGACTCCATCCCTATGAGAGTATGGATGTACAGATTATGGGCCGATCCAGAGGGTATATTGGAACTGTTCATCCCCTTGTGTGCCGCAACTTCAAGATCAAGGGACAGCTTGTGATGGCTGTATTGGATATCTCCGATTTCCAGAATCAGAGAATGAAGGACAAGACAAAGTACCAGCCTCTGGACCGCTTCCCCTCATCCATCTTTGACTGTACCGTCGTGGCCGATGCCCACACCCCTGTTGAAGATGTGGTTGCCGTGCTGAAAAAGGGCATGAAGATGAAGGAACTGGACTGGGTGAAGGTTGTGGACGTGTTTACCATGTCCGAGACTCAGAAGTCGGTAACCCTCAGGTCGTCCTTTAAGGATGCGGAAAAGACCCTCTCAGGAGAGTTCATCCGCCAGGCCGAAGACAAGGTGATTGCCGTACTGGAGAAGGGCGGATTTCCCCTGAAGGTGTAGTTTTTCAATTTGATCAGAGCAGGGTGGGTACTCTGCAGCTTAGGCTGCAGGGCCGGCCCCTGTCTCGTTCAGATGTTTGCGAAGTAGTAAAAAGAAGAACGCTATATAGACTGTTATCATTTTATCCAAAAGATTGGTGGGAATTCGGGCCCAGAAATTGGCAGTCATAAGACTTTGTCCCAGTTCTGTGAACGCAGAAATAACCACATCAATTTTTACACCTGTATCTCCTGAAAACACAATATTGGCAATCAGTCCTCCCAGCAGAGCATTAGCTGTCGCTGTTGCAATTATCACTAAAATCAACTGATAGGTTGTTTTTATCCAATTTTGCCTGGCAGCATACCCTACTATAAGACCTGTCGCCATATTACAGAAGGCAAAGGGGTAATACAGCCCTGTAAAATCATATATCCACTCCATGCCGAGGTTCGTAAACAGTCCGGTCAATATCCCGGCTGCCGGTCCCAGGAGTGCCGCTGTCACAGCGGTAAATATGGAATCAAAAAATAAAGGGGATTGTAAAACTATATTGTTCACCCAGCTGAGACCCAGATTCATTAAGACAGCGAAAAGAATGTACAGAGATTTAAATAACCAGTGTGAAGAATTATCAGGGAGGACTGTCGTTCTGTTCATCACTTTCCTATTGTGAACGAAAAATAATAATCTGTCAGCTATTCTCTGACTCCAGTTCTTCAAGAAATGTTTCGGTCGCCTCGGCATACAGTTCCGGAGCGGTCTGTATTGATTTCGCATGGACGGCGCCGGGTACAAGAACAAGGGATGTGTTCTCCGGACGATCCTCTTTCATGGATTCAGACATGGCAGTGGGGACATACCAGTCCTCCCGGCCGTGTATCAGGAGAACGGGGGTTCTGGTAGAGCAGAGGGCCTGGCGGGGGGACACATCTTCCAGGGAAAAGCCTCCCTTTTTTTTCAGATACATTTTTCCTGCCCCTATCGCCGGTTTGTGGAAGAGGCGGGGAATTTGCTTGAGTTTCAGTTGATGGGCAAACAGTTCTGTCAGATCATTATAGGGGCAGTCCGCATGAACGAAGCTGAGATTGTCAATTTCTGTCATGCTCTGCAGAACGGTTGCGGCTCCCAGAGATTCCCCCATCAGTCCCAGCAGCTTTGTCCCGGGAAACAGCTCCCGGGCTTTATCTGCCACGGCTTTCAGATCCTGTTTTTCATAATATCCGCCGCTGCAGAATTCCCCGCCGCTGCTGCCGTGAAAGCGGTGGTTGTAGGCAATCAGATTGTAGCCCCTGTTTCGGTACAGGGGAAAATACTTGACCTGTCCCATCCAGTTCCAGGTATGCCCGTGAACCAGAATCACGGTTTTCTCCGGGCGGCTCCCCTTGCTGTAAACCCCTTCCAGTGTGTAGCCGAAGGGGGATTCCACTGTAAAATCCTGCAGCTCGTAGCCCGTCAGATCCTCTTCGGTGAACTCGCCATTCTCAATACACTCCTTCCGGGCGTAGTCCAGGCTGAATGTTTTTGGATATATAAACAGACGGATCATTAGAATCCCGATCAGAGCAGAGACAAGAAAATAAAACAGAATCAGTCCGGAAAGGGTGTAGATAAGGGTCATCATTTCTCCTTGCTCTCTTTTTTCAATATTCCCAGTATCTCTTTCTCATTGTAGAGAAGGAAGAAGAGGAAGCCGGCAATAACGAAAATCAGAGCCACGGCTCCGGTCATTCTGATGCCGATGTCATTGTCTGATGAAGAGCCCAGCAGAAGAAGGGACGGGAAGACCAGTCCTCCGATCATCTGTCCCATTTTGGACATAAAGGTTCTGGCTCCGTAATAGACCGCATTTCTGTGTTTGCCGGTTAGAACCGCATCGGCTTCAGCCATGTCGCCGACTATGGCATTGGGTAGAATCCCGAATATGGCCATGGGAATTCCCAACAGGATAACCAGGCCGAAGCTCTGAACCGTCAGGGGCAGAGGAAGTTTGCCCAGGAAAATAACAATGGTGTATACCAGCATAAACAGAATAAAACCAAAATTAAGGACTTTCTTTTTTCCCGTTTTCCGGGCGATGCCGTTTACAGGCATATAAAAAGCAAAGGACACCAGAAACATCACCATCTGCAGCTGGGAGGTCACTGCTTCTTCCTGCTTCAGCAGAACGGTCACATAGTAGACCAGTCCTGTACTGGCAAAGGTCATGGCCACCCAGTAAGCCAGGTCGGAGATGGTGAATACCCGAAAGTTTCTGTTGGAGAAGGCTTCTTTCAAAGACAGAAGGATGTTCTGATCATTCCCCTTTCCGGAGCTGTATCTTTTCTCATCGATAAACAGTATGGGAAGCAGCATAAAGAGGAATCCAACCGCCGCAAAGATGGCAATGGTCGCCTGGAAGGCTCCTGTTGCGGACATCCCCCCGGCTTCAAATATCCCTTTGATCGTATAGACCTGTGTTCCGATTGCCGTTCCCACTGCCCAGGTGATGGAAATCAGGGTGCTCAGAAAAAGCCTTTCCTCGGGGGTGTGGCCCAGTTCGGACATCAGGGCGAAATAGGGAGTGACATACATGGTCATAAACCAGTAGAACA
>JAQQAM010000180.1 GCA_028532905.1 Spirochaetales bacterium | reverse complement strand
TGTACTATGATGGAAGGTGCTGATCTCGAATTCGAGATTCAGATTGACCTTGGAAGAGGCTATGTTCCGTCTGAACTTAATGAAAAATATATTGATGTTGTGGGTACTATTCCCGTGGACTCAATTTTTTCTCCCATTAAGAAAGTACGATATGAAGTAGAGAACACCCGTGTTGGTCAGAGATCGGATTATGATAAATTGATCCTTGAAATCTGGACAGACGGTACAATCTCTCCTGAAGATGCTCTTGCTGAATCAGCCAAAATTGCAAAAGACCATTTCACTATCTTTATCAATTTTGATGAAGATGATGTTGTGGGTGATGATGAGGTTGACGAGGAAGAAGAAAGAGTAAAAGCTCTGCTGGATACTCCGGTAGAAGAGCTTGAGCTGTCAGTTCGTTCAAGTAATTGTCTGAAGAACGCTAATATCAAAACTATTGGTGATCTGACCAGAAGAACAGAAGAAGATATTGCAAAGACCAGAAACTTCGGTAAGAAATCCCTGATGGAAATCAAGGAAAAACTGAAGGAATGGAATCTTTCTCTGGGTATGGTTGATTACAGTGTTTTGAAAAAAACAATTAAACTTGAGAATAATAAGGAAGATTAATCATGCATAACAGAGTTGGTTTTAATAGGCTCGGCCGTAAAGCCAGTCATAGAAAAGCACTTCGCAGAAACATGGTCACATCTCTTTTCAAACATGAGAGAATTCAGACCACAAAAGCAAAGGCGCTTGAAGTAAGAAAAACTGCTGAGAAGATGATTACCAGAGCTAAAGAAGACTCTGTTCACAATCGTCGGATCATTGCAAAGAACATTCACGATAAGGATGTTCTGAACAAACTGTTCACCGAGATCGCTCCCCGTTTTACCGAGAGACCTGGTGGATACACAAGAATCCTGAAAATGGGATTCCGTCAGGGAGATGCTGCTGAAATGGTTCTTCTGGAACTTGTTGAAAAAGCGGATGCCTCTGAAGAGAAGAAAGAAGCTAAGAAAGAATCCTGAGATTCATAAGTATTGCATTCAGGATACAGGTTATGAAAGATTTAATCGAATCATCCTAATGTAAAGTTTAATAAGTTTCGATATTAATAAGGAAGGTTTGTCTTTTTGAAGACTGATCTTCCTTATTTTTTTGGTAAAATTAAAACTGAATGCGATTAATTTATAAGGTTTTTACAGCATTAATCATCTCACTACTACTCGTCAGCGGATTGAGTTATTTTGCCTTTACCGGGGCCTTTGAAAGTTTTGAAACACAATACTTCAGTCAGAGAATCCTGGAAGGACAGCAGAACCGTCAAATCCAGAACAGTCAGCTTGTCAATGAGTATCATAAGGCCAATATAGAACGCATTCAGGGATTTCTTGATCTGGAGTATCTCAGGAATGTATATGATCCCAGTCAGGAGAGGGCAGATATCATCGCCAGAACAAATCTTTTTGGAAGATTGTCCGATGAACTGACCGGCTTCCAGAATGTCCGGATTGTAGATGCCAATCAGCTGAACATTCTGTACAGCACAGTAGATGCTGATATAAATCAAAGAGGCAATACAAGAATCCTCTATAACCTGTGGAAAGACAGTCCTGATTTTGATGCACCTGTTGATTACATGGTGTCAAAAGAGAGTCTTCCTCAATTTACATACGATGCAGAAGGAAGCCGCATCTTCTATTCCTTTCCTGCAATTGATCAGTATGGTCTGTATCAGGGTACTGTTGTTTTTGATTTTTCTATTACCGGGCTTCAGAATTACCTGTACAGAAAAGGCGGAATCTCGGACATTAATAGACTCCATATTCTTGGAAGCGATGCTCTGATTTATAATCTGAGTCTGGAACAGCTGGAAATCCTGTCTGACAATATAGCCGCTTTCAGATCTAATGCCGGTAAATCAGATTTCATCCAGAAAGTGGCTGAGTTTGAAAATGAATCATTTTATCTGGTGCAGACTGTTACGGATGACGGAACTGTGTCTGTTGCCGGTATTCCGGGTGATGAGCTCACCTTGAATGATCAGTACAGAATATTGCTGCTGGTTTCTGTTTTTGTGACCCTGTTCCTTCTCCTCTTTTTTATACTCAATTTCAGACAGAATCAGGAGTTGGTTCTAAAGAAAAAAATAAAAAAGTTTCAGCTGACATTTCTCAGGGACCTTTTGGATGCAGAAGATGAAATTAACTGGGAAAAATACGAACTTGAACTGAACTCACGGAAAGAGGAGGTCCGTAAGGAGATCCTCAGAGGCGTTTCAGATAAGTTCAGAAAAAACAAGATTGATGAAATAGATGCTTTACTGGACAAAAGCTGGGATGAAATCATCCGGTTTCTGGTCAGCAAAAAAGATGAACAGAAAGAAGAAGCCACAGTAACAGTCAGTGAGCTGGAGAAGATGATAAAGTCTGCTCTGAGCAATGCCCACTTTACTGTTGAGAATGCTGATATTCAGAATGTTAAATCCATGCCTGCTGCTGCACCAGTTTATGCACCCCGCAAGATGCAGCCTGTTGAAGTGGAAGAGCTTGAAGATGATGATCTGGAAGAGCTTGATGAACTGGATGAAGTAGAAGAGCTTGATGAAGTAGAAGAGTTAGGAGATATCGGTGCGGCAGACGGTATTCCTGCTGATGCTCAGCCGGTGGAAGTGGAAGAGCTAGATGAACTTGATGATGCGGAAGAGCTTGATGAGCTGGAAGAGCTGGAAGATGAATCTGGCACATTGATCCCTGCAGGGGCAAAACCCGTTGACGTGGAAGAGCTGCAGGAAGATGATGATATTGAAGAACTGGATGAAGCAGAACCCCTGGATGAACTGGAAGAGGATTCAGACAGCTTTATACCTGCCGGTGCTAACCCTGTTGAAGTTGAAGAACTTCATGATGATGAAGATCTGGATACTCTGGAAGAAGTTGAAGATCTCGGAGATGCAGAAGAGCTTGAAGAGCTGGAAACTGAAGAAACTGTTTCTGAACCCGTTGAAGAGCTGGAAGAGCTGGATAGTACTGAAGAAATCAGTTCTCTCGACGACTTTGAAGAGATCGATGAACTGGAAGAAGTCGAAGACGTTGAAGAAGAATCTGTTGAAACAGCAGATGAAGCCCTGGATCTTCTGGATGAACTTGAGGAACTGGAAGGCGACGTTCCGGTACCCGAGGTTGCAGATGAACTTGAAAAGCTGGAGGAGCTTGATGGTTCAGAATCTGCAGCAGAGGATTCCGGAGAAGATTTCCTTGCTCCCCTGGCTGATCTTGCTGACGCTGTTTTTGCAGAAGAACCAGAGGATTCAGAGGCAGAAGAAACAGTAGAACTTGTCAGTCCCGATGAGGACAAGATTGCAGAGGAAGAAGTGCCAGCCTCTGATTCTCACATGATTGATCTCGATGAAGTGGGCAGCCAGTTTAGTATCGGCAGCCTCATCGAATCAATGGATGTCGATTCAATTTCCAAGAATCTTGAGATTCGATATAATCAGTATCTCAATGAATCCGATACACTTTCCGGTGATACCGTAGAAGAGCTTCTGCCGATTGATGAAATCAAAACCCTGCCTCCTGAAGAAGCAGAAGCTGAGGATCTGGATAAACTTCCTGTTGCATTTGATGAGTCAGAGGAAGAGGATCTCATTGAACTGGATCTGCTGGATAACCTGTCTCTTTTCGGTTTGGATTTAACGGGAGGGTATCCTGTTAACAGTGAAAGAATTAAAGAAAAAAAACAGCAGATGGACAGCGTAGATGACGCAGAGTCGGTTGGATCTGTCGCTACCCTCACAAAAGAAGAGACTTCTGATGAAGATTTGCTTACTGATGATTTGATAGAACTTGGTACAGTCAGTTCTGCCGGATTATTCGGTGATACCGGAGTGAAAAGTTTTGACTCTGTTGAGTCGGCAGTACTCGATGATATAGAAGAACTGGAGCAGGGAGATAGTATGGGAATGGATGATGACAACAAAAATCCTGAAAAAGAGATAACAGATCTTTCTGCAGAGATAAATGATATCGGCGCCGCCGGTTCGGATGAACTGGGTGAAATCGAAGAGCTGGACGAAGTCGAAGAGCTGGACGAAGTCGAAGAGCTGGACGAAGTCGAAGAGCTGGATGAAGTCGAAGAGCTGGATGAAGTCGAAGAACTGGACGAAGTCGAAGAATTGGACGAAGTCGAAGAACTGGACGAAGTCGAAGAACTGGACGAAGTCGAAGAACTGGACGAAGTCGAAGAACTGGACGAAGTCGAAGAACTGGACGAAGAGACTCCGGCCCCGGTAACTCTCAGCTTCACTGAATATCTTAATAAAACCGGCCAGTCAGTCTATGATCAGGATGATTCTGCAGATGCTGAAAACACAGCTGAAGCAGAAGAAGATAAGATCACAGCGGATGCCATTATCCAGGGTATGGGCGGACTGGTTCAGAATCTCACGGATGATCTTCTGCCTCCCGGAGATGATGTTGAGGGAGATGATCATTTTGACATCAGAGATGAAGTTGCCCGTCTCACTATGACAGAGGGCGGTCTGGACTTTGATCGTTTCAGAAGCCATTACCGGGAAGGTTCTCTCGGTCTTTTGAAGGCACTCCGGGATCTGACCAGGGAATACAAAGCTCTCAGCGGTATTCTTATGAAGAAAGGGGATAACCGTATGACCCCGATTCACTCCATTGGAATCAATGAAGACGGTGTCGACAGTCTGAACAGCGACAAAATTGCTGCAAAACTGGCTTCACTGACTGCAGAGGGGCAGATGGTATGTATCAAAGATAAGAATCATGAGTCCCTTGAGGGTGTACTGTCTCATCCTGATTTCAACCTCTTCAACTGCTGGGTTCTGATGCCACTGGAAAGCAGGGATGATATCGATTATATGCTTCTGGGATACAAAGATTATACCCAGTCTTTCTTATCGGATATCCTGTAATACGCCTTTTTTGACAAAGCACCGGTTTTCCGGTTTAATTGCTTCTATTGTAATCGGCTGCTGATTTATAGCTTATCCGGTTAAATACTTTGACTTGACAAATGGGTCTTTACTTATATAATCATAATATCTTGTAAAATTAGGGGGAAATATGGATCTTGTATATAAGATAGCACTTCCCCTCGTCGGAATATTATTAGGTTGGACAATAAGATGGCTTTATGCCAGATATCAGCTCTCTTCTTCGGAGCAGAAATCGTTAAGAGTAAAACAGGACGCAGTTAAAGAAGCAGAACAGGAAAAAAAATCGATCTTACTGGAAGCACAGAACCAGATTATGAAAGAACGTCGTCAACTGGAGAAAGAAAACCGGGACAGACGTAATGATGTTCAGAAATATGAACGTAGAGTGCAGCAGAAAGAAGATAATCTTGATAAAAAGACTGCCGTTCTGGAACAGAAACAGTCAGCTGTTAACGAACAGGAAGAGGCTCTTATAGTCAGAGAAGAAACTGTCGCCAGGGAAGAATCCAGGTGGCAGACTGAACTCGAAAGAATCTCAGGTTTAACCAAAGACGAGGCGAAGAAATTAATTATTCAGAGTCTGGAGAATGAAGCAAAGCATGATGCTCAGGCCCTGATCAATAAAATTGAACAAGAAGCAAATCTCACGGCTGAAAAGAAAGCCAGGGATGTAGTTATTACTACCATTCAGCGATTGGCGACTGAGGTAAGCACTGAGATTACAGTGACTTCCGTCAGTCTTCCCAACGATGAAATGAAGGGTAGGATCATCGGCCGGGAAGGTCGTAATATCAGAACACTGGAAACACTGACAGGTGTGGATATCATCATTGATGATACTCCCGAAGCTGTGGTTATTTCCTGCTTTGACCCGATCAGAAAAGTTATTGCCAAGATTGCTCTGGAAAGACTTATTGCAGACGGAAGAATCCATCCGGCACGGATCGAGGAAGTCGTTCAGAAAGTCACCAAAGAAATCAGTCAGACTATTTATGAAGAGGGTGAAAAGGTTCTTTTTGATCTGGGCATTCATAATGTCAGACCCGAAGGAATCAGAGCTCTGGGACGTCTCCATTTCAGAACCAGTTATGGTCAGAATGTCCTCTCCCACTCCAAGGAAGTTGCCGTTATTGCCGGCATGATCGCTTCTGAAGTGGGTGCTGATGTGGATGTCGCCAAACGGGGAGCCCTGCTCCACGATATCGGTAAGGGACTGGAGACTGACGGTGATGTGAACCATGCCGAACTGGGTGCTGAACTTTGTAAACGTATGAATGAAGATCCCAGAGTCGTCAATGCCGTTGGAGCCCACCATAACGATATTGAAATCAATTCTGTTGAAGGCATTATCGTTCAGGTTGCCGATGCCATTTCTGCAGCAAGACCCGGAGCCAGACGGGAGACCCTTGATAACTATATCAAGCGACTTGAAAACCTTGAAAAGATCGCCATGAGCTTTGACGGTGTTGAAAAAGTCTTTGCCATTCAGGCAGGACGTGAACTGAGAATTATGGTCAACAATGATAAAATTGATGATGCAAAGGCTCAGATCCTGGCCAAGGATATTGCGAAGCAGATTGAAAATGAACTTAAATATCCCGGTCGTATCCGGGTCACCATAATTCGCGAAACCAGGGCCGTTGAATACGCCCGATAGGAAGTGAATTTTGGCGAATGAATTACGCGCCCTCATTCTGGGAGATGTTGTTGGATCTCCCGGGAGCAGGGCGCTTTTCTTTGGACTTAAAAAAATCATAAAAGAAGAACGGGCCGATCTGGTCATCGTCAACGGGGAAAATGCGGCTGACGGATTCGGGATGATGCCCGATGATGTGGAGCGTCTGTTCACTGCAGGAGCGGATGTCATTACCAGCGGTAATCATATATGGCAGAAAAAGGATATTCTTCCTGTGCTGGAAGCGAAGGAGTTTCTCCTCCGGCCTGCCAACTATCCTCCCGGAGTGCCTGGTCACGGCCACTGCATAATTGAAAAAAACGGAATCAGAACGGCAGTTGTGAATATGCTGGGACGTTCCAGAATGGGATTCAACGGTCAGTGTCCTTTTCAGACCATGAAAAAGCTGGTCCGGGAACTGAATGGGCAGGCGGATTATATTATTCTCGACTTCCATGCAGAAGATCCTCAGGAAAAAGAAGCCCTTGCCATACATATGGACGGGCAGATCAGTCTTCTTTTCGGCACGCATACACATGTGCAGACCGCTGATGAGAGAATCTTTCCCCATGGGACAGGGTATATCAGTGATATCGGTATGGTCGGTCCCTCCGGTAGTGTTATCGGCGCCGATCCGGAGCAGAGTATCAAACGGAGCCTTACCCAGCTTCCCATTAAAATGGAAGTTATTGATAATCCGGCACAGATCTGCGGCATTGTTGTCGATTTTGCCGATGGGAAAGCACAGTCCATCAGACGCTTTAAGCAGATGGCATCTGCATGAAAAAGCAGAAACTTTTACAACTGGCTTTGAAGCAGTTTCCCGATTATCCAGAAAAAGAGCTGTATGCCTCCATACTCTGTGGAGAGCTGATTACCTCGGGTGAAAAAATCAAAGATCCCAAAGCCCTGGTTTCTGCAGATGCGCAACTTGTGCTCAACAGAAAGAAGTATGTGTCCAGGGGAGGTCTGAAACTTGAGAAAGTACTGGACCACTGGGCCCTGCCGGTTAAAGGGAAAAGGATTCTCGATGCCGGTTGTTCAACGGGAGGATTCACCGATTGCCTGCTTCAGAAAGGGGCACTGTCGGTCTATGCTGTTGATGTAGGATTTAATCAGCTTGACTATTCACTCCGGATTAATCCGGCAGTGGTTGTGATGGAAAAAACCAATATCATGGCGGTTGAGAATCTTGATCCGAAGCCCCACTGGGCTGTGGCGGATCTCTCTTTCCGGAGCCTCCGGTCGGCGGCATCCCATATTCTGGGACTGACAGTGGAATCCAGACTGATTGCTTTGATGAAACCCCAGTTCGAGATTGAAAATCCCGATGATGATTTTGATGGTATTGTCCGTGATCCCCTTCAAATTTTATCCATAACAGAAGAGGTCATCGGTGAAATGGCTGAGGAAGGTGCCTTTGTCCGCAGGGCCTCCCTGTCTCCTGTTACAGGCCGGAAAGGCAATCAGGAACTGCTGTTTGATATCAGCGGTAATCCGGATGACTTCGGGGGAATCCCCTCTTTAATAAAAGAACTGAAAGCAGAGTTCAAGACCAGAGGCTGAGAGCCTGTACTGCCGAAACCGGACTGCCCGAACCAGACTACCGGTCAGTTCTTATTACTGGGTGTTCTGAAAAGATTCTCTGCTCAGGGGTTCTCCGATGTAAAACCCTTCTCCTCCAAGGTACTCTCTGATAACACCTTCAATCATTATCTGAACATTCTTAATGCTGGGAAACTCTGTGGATGTGTAAACAACCTGTTTCAGCTGAGCCAGGTATCCTTCTCTGCCAAGGGGATTGAAACGGAATGCTTCATTGAAGTTCAGATACGCCGTACCGTTTTCCACCCTGGCGGACAGAAGCCGGCTCCCTTCAGGAATCAGGCTCAGGGAGCCTTTGTTTATTTCATCTGAGCCGGGACCGCTGATCAGAGTGTTAATGGTCTGTGTCAGGGGAGAACTGCTGTAATCAACGGCCCTTGTGACGCTTTTAAGAGATATCTGGCCTTCTGCGTTCACTTTCACAAAATAAATTCTGGAATCCCTCATGGCAGGGGCATTTTCCTTTGTCTCTTCTGTGGCGGTCTGCTGTTTTATCTCTTCCACTGCTTCAGGCTGGGGTTTCAGGGGACTCTCTTCCTGAGCCGGTTCCAGTCTCCGTACGATGGTTTCCGGATTCTCCCGGGAACTGTTCCAGAGCTGCATTCTGCCGGGCTGGAACATGAAGACAACCAGGGTAACAAGGCTGATCAGAATCAGTGACAGAAGGATAATCACCAGTATCTGTCCTGCACTCGTTTTCCCCTGGGGTTTTAATCCCGGAGCTGTCATTGTTGAGAATGTACCTGTGTTTCTGCTGCTTCTGCCTGCTTTCCGGGCTGCCGAAGAGGGGGCTGCAGGCCTGGTTTGATTCACTTTTTTGCGGCCGGATGTTCCCGGGGCAGCCGGTTTTCTGCTGCTGCCTGCGGATTTTGTTGCCGGTTTGGCCATCTTCTTATATCTGTTGTCGGGATTTTCCTTGTTTGTCATACAAGTTGATTATCGGAATTTATTCTCCGGCTGCCAAGGGAAAAGAGTCGGGAATCCCAAGTTTGACTAAGTTCTGAAAGTCGCATATATTTAAATTGATGAAAGAATTTCATGGAATCTCAGCTTCTCCGGGCATTGTTATCTCAACTGCATTTCTTTACAACGAAGAGACTTTCTCTGTTCCCCGTTACAGTATTGCCGAGGATGAGGTCGATACTGAGATAGAACGGTATAATAATGCCATACTGTCAGCCTCCGAGGAGCTGACCGAGCTGAAAGCAAGCATCACAAGGGAACACAGTGAGGATGAGGCCCGTTTTCTGGATTCCCACATTCTTATGCTTCATGACCCCATGTTCAAGGATCAGGTTTTTGAGAAGCTGAGACATGAGCTGATTAATGTGGAATGTATTGTTCAGAGTGTTATTCAGGAACTTGTGAACAAACTGAATGCATCAGGTGACATCTATATGCAGGAACGCACTATGGATATGAATGATGTCGCCAAGCGGATCATCAATACACTTTTAATGAGAAAGAGGATTTCTCTCGCCGATCTTTCCCATGAAGTCATTATCGTAACCCCTGATCTCCTCCCTTCAGATACCCTGCTGATGAACAAATGGATGGTTAAGGGGATCGTTATGGATGCGGGAGGCAGGACGTCTCACACGGCTATTCTGGCCCGGTCATTCGGGATTCCCGCCATTCTGGGGCTCAGAAGAATCACCATGGCCGTCTCTGACGGGGATGTACTGATTCTGGACGGACAGGCAGGCCTTGTCATTGTAGATCCGGATCAGGAAACACTGGACCGCTACAAGAAAAAACAGACCGAGTATCTGAAAAGAGAGTCCGAACTTTTCAATCTGGGTAACCTCCCGTCCGAAACCAGAGACGGAAAAAATATCAAACTCAAAGCTAATGTTGAAATCCCGGATGAACTGGACTCTGTCCATGCCTATAATGCTGAAGGAATAGGATTGTTCCGAAGTGAGTTTCTTGTCATGCAGAAAGGGCAGGAAATGGATGAGGAGCTGCAGTTCGAGATCTATAAAAAAGTCGTTCAGGGTATGAACGGTGAGTCGGTTACCATCCGAACCCTTGATGTGGGCGGTGATAAGCTGATTCATGAAATCGCCCAGAGAAATGAGAAAAATCCTCTTCTGGGCTGGCGGGCTATCCGTTTCTGTCTGGAAAAGGTGGATGTCTTCAAAATACAGCTCAGGGCAATTCTCCGGGCATCGGTTTTCGGGCCTGTCCGGATTATGTTTCCCATGATTTCGGGGATTGAAGAGCTTGAGAAAGCTATGGATATTCTCAATTCAGTCAAGAAGGAACTGAACAGCGAGGGGATTGAATTTTCTGATGATATTCCTGTAGGATGCATGATCGAAGTTCCTTCTGCGGCAATGACATCTGATATTCTTGCCAGGAAAGCGGACTTCTTTTCCATAGGGACCAATGATTTAATTCAGTACACCATCGCCGTAGACCGGGGTAATGAGAAGATTACCAGTATGTACGAACCCTTTCATCCTGCGGTACTCAGACTGATCAGAATGGTTGTAGAAAACGGTCATAATGCAGGTATACCGGTTGGCATGTGCGGTGAGATGGCAGGGGATCCCCTGGCTACAGTGATCCTGTTGGGACTTGGCCTGGATGAATTGAGTATGAGTGCTTTCGGTATACCGGAAATTAAACGGATAATCCGTTCCACCACCATACTGGAGTCCGAGGAGTTCCTCGGCACCCTGATGGACATGAAAAGCTTCAAGGATATAGACAAGTATGTCCGGAACTGGATGGAGGAACGATTTGAGTTCATCACATGATAGAGAAAACAGATTACCGAGAGTTGTTATTGCCGGCAGACCCAATGTCGGGAAATCAACACTGTTCAATAGAATTATAAAGAAGAGAAAGTCAATTACTGATCCCACCCCCGGAGTCACAAGAGACACAATTTCCGAGCGATGTTTCATAAAAGACCAGGAAGTTATTCTCATGGATACAGGGGGCTTCAAGCTGGAGCGGGATGATCAGTTTGATGAACTGGTGGCCCAAAAGTCTCTGGCCATGCTGGAGGAGGGTGATTTGATCCTCTTTATGATGGATGTTAATGATATCACCAGTGAAGATGAAACCTTTATCGAGAATCTTCGTCCCCATGAGAAAAAGGTTCTCCTGGTGGTCAATAAGGTGGATCATCCCGAGAAAGAGAGTGAAGTCTGGAACCTCTATTCTCTGGGTTTTGAAAACATTATTGCTGTTTCCGCGACCCACGGGCGGTATATGGATGAGCTGCAGGACAAGATGCTCTCCATGATCGATTTCTCTCTTTTCAATACGGCTGCCGAGGAAGAAAGAGAGCCCTATATCAGCATTGCCATAATGGGAAAACCCAATTCAGGAAAATCCACACTTACCAACAGGCTGACCGGAAAAGAGGCTTCCATTGTCTCTCCCATAGCCGGTACGACCCGGGACGTTATTGAAGGGCGGTTTCTCTATAAAAACAGAGAGTTCCGTGTTCTGGACACAGCCGGCATCCGGCGGAAGAAGAAAGTCGTTGAGGATGTTGAATACTATTCTGTAAACAGAGCCTTTCATACCATCGAAGAGTCGGACATTGTCTATCTTCTGATTGATGTGGAAGAGGGGCTCACGGAACAGGATAAGAAAATCACCCAGCAGATTGTCAAGAACGGGAAGGGTGTGATTATCGTGCTGAATAAATGGGATACCACAGATGGGAGCAAAGAGACCTGGGATGCTGCCGTGGAACGGGTCCGCTTTCTTTTTCCCATTCTGAACTTTGCACCGGTAATGGCCGTTTCGGGTCTGAAAGGGACGGGACTTGATAAACTGCTTGATGAAACCGAGAAGGTATACCGGCAGCTGACCAAGAGGGTAGAGACCTCAGCTCTCAACGATTCCCTCCGGTACTGGACCGATTTTAATCCCATTCCCTCGGTAAAAGGGAAGAGATACAAGCTGTTGTACCTGACTCAGGTTACAACACATCCCGTAAAATTCGTTTGCTTTGTTAATAGAGACAAGGGTTTTCCCGATTCTTATAAAAGGTATGTGATGAATCAGATCCGTAAAGAGTACGGAATGTCCAAAATCCCAATCAATATGGAGTTAAAGGAACGATCCTGATCATTCATAGAACCGGGAGAGGTTTATGAACATCAAGTCCGCCATCAAGTCCGCTGCAGTGCTGTTTTTTTTACTGCTGCCGGTACTCTCAGTATTTTCCCAGTCCTCCTATCTGGAAGAGGAACGGATTCTCAAAGGCGCTTCCTTTCATGAGAATGTTGAGGTCCGTGCCGCCATGGCAGACTCCATCAACGCCCCTTTTTATTCCCTGCTCACAAGGCAGAAAGAGATTCACTCCCAGCTTCTGTCTCCGGCGGCTGTTGAGTTTGAACTCAGGAAATCGGAAGATTCCTTTTATCTGATATTCAAGAATGAACTGAATTACAGATATCCGGTCTGGGGCCGAGGGAACTACATCATCAAAAGGGATCTCCGGTCCGGTGAGTTTAAACAGATAAAAATTTTCCTGCAGAATGATGAACTGTCCTATATCCGTCTGTTTCCGCTGGATGAGAACAGAAGCAGTCTGGAGCTCACATTGTACGGAGTGACCCTGTACAGCGGTATCGTTCTGCCGGTGTCCCTCAAAGAGCTTTCGGTAAATTCCTTTGCCCGTCTGATGTATCTTACAAAAGGAACGGTCCGCTGGGATCAGATATTCAGTAATGCCTCCTATCCCGAGTGGAGGAGTGTAGACCTGCTTCAGCAGAAAATCCGGGAACAGCTGCCTGCTTTGCATGAGTTCGAAGACGGAGCCATGGATTCGGAAGGTCATTTTGTTCTGATCAAAGACGGAAGCCCTGCCCCTAAAGAGGGGGGAGTCAACTGCTCGGGTTTTGCCAAATGGGTTGCCGACGGCATGCTTTTGGCCAGAGGGGCTGACACTCTTCTGGATCTGGAATCCTTAAAGACCCCGACAGAAACCGAAAGCCGTGAGAAGAACCCCTGGAGCCGTGCCCGTTCCGACAGAGATCCCTACTTCGGTCTGGACTGGAGCCGCAATCTGGCATCAGCTCTCAGGTTGTCCGAACCGGGAGCCAGTATTAACAGTCCTCTGGATATGGATGTCAGGACTGTGCCGTTTTTTCCCTACAAAGAACATGTGGGGTATAAACTGGATCAGCTGAAAACTCTGCTGTACCTTCAGGCGGTAAAATCACCGGGCAGCATCTATTTCGGTGCGGTGAACTCCCTGTATGGGACAGACCCCGCCCTCTGGCAATACTATCATATTGCTGTTTTCTTTCCCTGGTTTGACGAAAACGGGGATTTTCAGCTTCAGGTCATGGAGACGGGCTCCCTGTCGTCTCTGGAAAATCTGGAAGCCCGATACCCGGGCACGTTCATTCATCTGAGCCGAGCCGGGGCTTCTGATTTTATCTCTCCCGGACCGGAGAATGAGGATTACAATGAATTGCCCTCCCCCCAGGAATCTGCTGATTCTATACAGTCTGCAGAAGAAGACGTGGAATTTGATGACTCTGTCATCGGAACTTTTGCCCGTTGAAATAGGCCGTTCGGTATATGGCTTTGCAGATTGAAGAACAGTTAAATTATAGATTGTGTAACCAGAGATGGTACCAATGCATTATATTTATTTTGAATACAGGTCGCTGAAGCTCTGATTCGGCTTCGTGATACAACAGGAGATATTGTATGTTCGATATATTAGATAAAGGCGGAATCATCCTCTGGATTATCCTGGGATTATCTGTTCTGGCCGCTGCCATTATTATTGAAAGGCTTCTTTATTTTAAAAGAATCAGGGTGGACGAGGAAAAACTGTTCCTCAGAATAAAGGGTGCTCTGGCTAAGGGGCATTTTGATGAGGCCCTGTCCATCTGTGACAGTAATATTTCTCCCCTGACAGGGTTGATGAAAGTGGGGATTAATCACAGGGATCAGTCTGAAGTCATTCAGAAAGAAGTGCTCAAGGACGCGGCCCGCCAGGAAATTCCCCAGCTGGAGCGTTTTCTCACACCCCTGGGCACTATTGCCCATATTTCTCCTCTTCTGGGACTCCTGGGTACGGTTACGGGTAACATCAAATCCTTCGGGATTCTGGGAGGAGGCGCAGCCCTGGGAGATCCGTCTATTCTGGCAAAGGGAATTTCAGAGGCATTGATAACAACCGCAGCAGGTCTGATCGTCTCTATTCCGGCTGTTATTTTCTATAACTATCTGGTGAAGAAGGTTGAGAATATTCTTATCCATATGGAAAATCAGGTGAATGAGATGATCCTTCTGCTAAAGAGCAGCCAGGGCACTGAGCCCCCCGTCAGAACCCGTCGGTCTGAAGCTCCCCGCAGAGCTGCTGAAGCTGCACCCCGCAGGTCCGCTGCTTCAGATATGCCCCACAGGAAGGAGTCTGCCGGAGAACGGTCATGATTTTTGAACGCAGGCTAAAACCTCACATAAATGTTGATTTAACTCCCTTGATTGATGTTGTATTTCAGCTGGTTATCTTTTTTATGATTTCTTCAGTATTCAATACAGCTCCGGGGATCACACTGGATCTTCCCGATTCTGCCACATCTGAGAATGTTGAGATCACAGAACTGCGTCTGACGGTACAGGCGGAAGATACAATCTTTGTTAATAAAGAGAGCTGTACCCTGCAGACCCTGGAAGACACCATGATCATGGTGATCGAGCGGGAGAACATGGACGCACCAGTTGTTGTTCTGGATGGAAACAGGGACATCCCCTATCAGCTGATGATAGATATTCTGGATATTCTCAGACGGCAGGGGTTTGATGGTGTGAATCTTGTGACCAGTGAGAAGCCAGAGGAGAGCTGATGACTCCCTATCAGCAGAAGAAGCAGAACCGGAGAACTCTGATCAGTTTTCTGGCAGCCTTTTTATTTCATATTCTTGTGGCAGGGGGAATCCTCCTCTATGACCTGCTGTTTGTTGAAGATCTCTCTGACTATGCCGGTCCGGTTCTTGTAAAACTGGGAGAACCGGAGGGTGAGGATATTCCGGTTCTTCCTGAGGAAGATCCGGCGGAGACTCCTGAACCCCGGGAGACTGTACCCTCTCCCCCTTCGGATAGGATCGATCAGGCGCAAGAGAGTCCGGCAGAACCCCTGCCGGAACCTGTCTCTGATACAGCAGAACTTCCGGCTCCTGTGGAAGAACCTGTTCCCTCCGAGCCGGCAACACCCTCTGCGGCTTCTTCTGATACTGATGCCGTGGATTCCCCGCCAGAGCCGGAACCCCAGCCTGTGAAACCTGAACCCAAGATTGTCAAAGGTACAGAGGGAGGAAACTCCTGGGAGGAGCGGTATAATTCCGGAGGTCGGGTAGGCCGTTCCCTGGGGGCCGATATCTCCCTGTATATGCCCCTGCCTGAATTTGTTCCATCCGATGTTATTGACGGCCTGCAGGGTGATTCTCATGTGGTCGGTTTGAGCAGGAAGGATTTTGTCTTAAGGTATTATGCCCTTTTCAACAGGGAATACAAGCTGGAAGCAGAGGCATCAAGCGACGACAGAAGGTCTCTCTGGTCCTACCTGATAAACGCCGGTTATAACTACAAAGAAGCCGATTACAAGTACGGCGGTTTCCTGGAACCGGTAATTCTGGAGTTCACCATTCCTGCGGGAGGAGGAGAGGTTGAGGATATCAGAATCAGTCAGTCTTCCAGAAATCCTGTTGTGGATCAGGCTGTTCTGGAAGGGTTTCGAAATGCGACCTTCTACAATTCTGAGGACCGGCCAGTAAGCGGCCGTTTCACTTATCGCTTTGAGGAAATACAGAACTCTCCCTGATGCCGGAGGCACTCTCAGACTAGAAACAGCTTGCCAATTCGGTCTCATTCCTGTAGTGTAGAAACAGATTACAAACGGACGGTACCACTGAATCATGGCAATAAAAGCGGTCGCTTTTGATATTGACGGAACCCTGTATCCCAATCGCAGGATGATGTTCCACTCTATTCCATTTCTGTTAACTCATTTCAATCTTGTCAAAGAATTCAATGAGGCCAGAAAAGATCTCCGCAAGCTGGAAAAAATCAGTGATTTCAGAACGGCTCAGGCGGAAGTGCTGGCCAGCAGGCTGAATATGACCCCCCGGGAAGCCTCTGAACTGGCAGAACGGGTGTTTTACAGGAAATGGGAAAAGATATTCAAAAGAGTCAGACCCTTTCTGGGGCTGCAGAAAGCGATTGAAGAGCTGAAGTCAAAAGGCCTTAAACTGGGGGTTATGTCTGATTTTCCGGTGGGGAACAAACTGAACTATTTCTCCCTGGACGGCCATTGGGATGTGACCATGTCCAGTGAGGAAACCGGGTATCTGAAACCTCATGTAAAACCCTTTGAGGTTCTGGCCGAGAGACTGGGCTGCCGTCCACAAGAGGTCATCTATGTGGGGAACAGTTATAAATATGATGTTCAGGGGGCCTCAGCCGCAGGGATGAAAACCGTTTACGTCCAGTGGCAGGGTAAAGAGGTTCCCGAAGCTGATCTTACCATTCGCAATTACCGTCATTTTGTCCGCAACATTGATTTTCTGTTGAGGGAGGAGTAGGGCATGCTTTTCAATATGGGAGATATTATAGTTCTTGCCATTGTGGTTCTTGTCCTATTTCTGAACAGACAGTTTGATAAGAATAACCGGTCACTGGAGAAAGTCCGTAAATATGCGGATAAGGTGAAGGAAGAGCTGGACCGGCTTGTGGCCGAAAAAAAGACACAGATCCACGATCTGAATATTGATATCGAAGTTCAGGAAAAAACAAACAGAGAGATTCTGAAGAGGGTCGTTCAGGCCAATGAAGAGTCACAGAGGCGTTCCGGAGAACTGGATGGTCTTAAGAACAGTCTCAGCGATGTGACCGGCCGTCTGGAAGAGCTGGATCAGCTGACAAGAAATGTGGATGAAAATCTGCAGAAGATAAAAAAAGAGTCGGAGTATGTTGATTCTGTGGGTGTCCGCCTGAACGATCTGCTCAGTAAGAATGAAGAACTAAAAAAGGGGATGTCCGCTCTGCATGAGGCCTTCCGGCAGGAAAATGCGAAAGGCATGGCCGAGCTCAGACAATCCTTTAATGATGAGATGGCCGGGGTGTACCGGCAGTTTGTATCGGACCTGGAAGCAAGCGGCAGCAAGCTGGAGGCCTTTGATTCCCATCTGGAGGAACTGCTGGAGAGCCGGGACCGAATAGCCGCAGAAAAGCTGGATGCCTTTACGGCTCAGTGGATTTCTGTGGAAGAGAACTACATGGCCCGTCTTGAAAAAGTAGCCTCAGAGGGTGTGGCTCTTGAATCGGATGCCTTTATTCAGCTGAAGGAAATCCTCGCGTCCCACACAGACAGTCTCTCTTCCGGATGGGCTGCGGATCAGCAGAAGCTGGAACGGAAATATCAGGATATTGCCGAAGAGCTGCACAGCGGCATGGAGCGTCTGGATGAAGATCATACTCTCTGGAAATCCCGGTCCGATGAACGGCTTGACAGTTTCAAGGAACAACTGGACTCTGCTACCGGAGAGCAGACCCGGACTCTGGGGGCTATGAAGGAAGAGCTGGATACCATGATGCAGGATTTCACTGCTACCCGTGCCGGCATGACCCGTCAGAAAAGCGAAGTCCAGCAGGAACTGGAACGTCTGGACAGCAGGCTGACAGCCCATAAGAGCGATGTGGACGGGCAGCTGCATGAGTTTGCCGATTCCTTTACCGGCCGGATAGAAGAGACGGCCGAATCTCTGCAGATCGAGGCTCTTAAAGCCATTGAGAATAAACTGAAACATTACGAAAGCGGATTTACTCCGCGGTTCAGAAAGCTGGAGCAGTTCATGGATGACATGGACTCCCTTGAAGATTCACTCCGGCTGAGTATGGAAGAGATCACAAACCGGGTTCTGGGAGAGTTCTCCGCCTTTGATCAGAAGATGCATGCCATCCGTTCTGAAGAGGAAAGGGAAACCGAGGAGAGGGCAGACGCGGTCCGCAGTGCCATGAATGAGCTGGAACAGGGACTGGATGATCTCAAGAGCCGTGCCTACGATAATGTGTCTGCTCAGCTGCAGGTCTTTGAAGATGATTTTTTCGCAGATCTGAAAAAACGGGATGACAGCATTCAGACATCCCTGAAGGACTGGCAGTCCAATCTGGCACAGCAGATAGCCGATATGGCCGATCAGCAGAACAGAGACCGGGCGGAAATGGAGCGCAGCTGCTCCGCAGAGCTGAATAAACGGCTGGGAGAACTTCAGACAAAAGTCTCTCAGCAGTTTGAAAAATTCCAGTCTCAGGTGGAAACTTTCAGGGAATCTCTGGACAACCGTGTGGATGAGGGACAATCTCTTGTTCAGAATTACCGGGAGGAGCTTCAGACGGCAGTGAGCGGTCTGCGTGATGAGTCCATGTCCTTTATGACCCGGGAGCTGGAGCGCCTGAGTACGGGAATGAATGAACGGGTGGAAGTGTCTGAAAAAGACCTGAACCAGAAAATTGAAATCATGGTCAGTGACCTGGAACAGAGCCGCAGGGATTTCGGATCTCTCACAGAAGGCCTGCAGAGTGATGTGACCGCCTGGCAGCAGAAGATGCTCCAGCAGATCAAGGATGAGGAGCTCCAGCTTAATGACAATCTGGATGACTTTAAAACCGGTTTCTCTGCCGACCTGGGTGAACTGCGGGATGATTTCAAGTCTCAGAAAGAAGAGCTTATCCTCTCCAGTAACGAGGAGCGGGCAGAACTGAAGCAGGAACTGGCCAAGATGAGCGAAAAAGTGTACCAGCTTCAGACAGACCTGCGTGATAAAACCGAAAGTACCCTCGAGCGTTTCAACAGTGACTACAATCTGTTCACTCTGGATTTTCAGAAGAAACTCAGAGAATCCCAGAATGATGCGGAACTGAAAATCAGAGAGATGCGGCAGGGTGTGAATGATGCCCGTGAAAAAATGGACGCCTACCAGAAGAAACTTGTGGCCCGGGTGGAAGACGATACCCGTCACCTCACGGTCACACTGGAAGAGATAGAGAAAAAGCAGCAGGACTTCATTGCCCAGACCCATGTGTTCGAGAAGGCGGATCGTCTGAAAGAGACCCTCTCCAGAAATATTCTGGAGCTGAAAGGGGATCTCCAGAAAGTCGATTCCAATATGGACCGCCTGAAGGATTATCAGAGCGGTTTCGACCGTATTCAGGGCCAGTATCAGGGCATTCTGGATCAGATCAACCGCTTTATGGATGAAAAGCAGAAAGTGGATGAGCTGGAAGAGAAAATTGCATCTCTGGTCAGTCTGTCCAAATCTGTGGATCTTAAACTGGATCAGATTACATCCCTGCATGACATGCTTCAGCAGTATCAGAGCCGGGTCAAGGAGCTGGAAGATCAGCATCATGCCCTTGATTCCCGTTTTGTCAGAATGGAAGGAAAAGCCGGTCTGGTGGACAGCACCATTGAACAGATCGACGAGTTCAGTACGACCGTTCAGGCTCTGCAGCAGGGAATCCATACTCTGAAGTCTGAAATTGAACCTCTGAACGGCCGCCTCCGGGACATTGAGCAGCGGAATAAATTCCTCATCGAGAATAAGGATGCCGCGGATAATGTCTTTTCCAGAATTGCGACTCTGGATCAGATTCTGGCGGATCTGGATGAGAAAGCCGAAAAAATTGATCAGGCCAGAGACTGGATTGCCCGCACAGAAACCCGTATGGACGGTGTCGTCAAGCAGGCTCAGGATCAGGTGAAACTCCTGGGACGTCTGGCAGACAGGGACAATTCATCCGCCGGTGCGGCAGGGTCTCCCGATATGGACACAAGAGAAACTGTTCTGCGCCTGGCCAGACTGGGTTGGAAAACCGAAGATATCGCCAGAACTCTCAAGCTGAGTCAGGGAGAGGTGGAGCTTATCCTTGAAATAACCCCCCGGAGTTAGGAATGTTCCGTCACGGGTATATCTATCATGATCTTCTTGCAGAAGTCGGTCCTCTGAACGACGGCAAGGTCAGAACCCACAGATGTCTCCAGCTCATTTACGGTGTGAACAAACCTTATCGCATCCGGCTGCAGGGAGAATGGCAGAGTATCAGGCTTGGTCTGATTGATGCGGGAGTCGATCACTTTATAAGCGGTGAGGATGACTGGCAGATCTGTTTTTTCATATATCCCGATTCCCCTCTGGGCCATCTGCTGAAGGATCATATTCTTAAGGATTCATCCGTATCGGTTTTGTCGCAGGACGAAAACCCGTCTCTCATTAAAACAGTGCAGCCTGCCGTACGGCCAATGTCTCTGGAGGATGTAAGAGGTCTGCTGGAAACCATTCTGTATGTTTTCACCGGTAAACGGGCCGCTGAGCGTTCAGGACTGACTCTGGCCCACAGGGTAAGGGATCTGAGCTGCCGGGGAACGTTAAAGGAAGTCACCCTCTCTGAAATTGCCCTGGAACTTGATTCTGATATCAATGAGCTGGCTGAGGGGTTCAAGAGGGAAACCGAGATGGATGTGAGAACCTGGCTGATGCATCACAGGGTGATAAACTTTTTTAATACTCTTGAGGCTCTGGATGAACTGCCTGACTTTGCCTCTCTTGATACCATGGCAAGGGAGTCGGGAATAGCCGGACTTTCCGGTCTGGACAGGATGTTTGAAGATTTTTTTGGAATGCCATACCTTCGCTGGCTGAATTCGGACAGGGGAACCATCATTCTGACTGAAGACTCCCCCGTTTTTTATGTGTACAGTTAATCAGGTACCGATTATGGTTCCTCTACGCTGAGTTCTTCCTTCAATGCGGATTCATCCAGTTTTATATCAAGATCCAGATCTTCCGGTCCGTTTTCCATGTTCTGGAGAATCTTAAGGCTTCTGGCCATAACATCCCCGGAGACAGCGGACATTTCCAGCAGATTGAGAAGTATTTTTTCCTGTTTCAGGAGTTCACTGTTCTGTTTTTCAAGAAGATCAATCCGTTCGGCCTGCTCTTTCAGAGCCTCCACGAGAGGGTGTGTATATTCCACACCTGCTTCTTCTTCCATAACGAACATCGTGTTGATCTTTCCGTTCATATATACATTTCTTATCATTGATCCAATCCTAACAGTTCGGACACAGAAAAACAATCAACTTTTCCTGCCTTCAGAAAAAAAACACACACTTGTCCTTTTCTGAATTCCCTGTTCTTTCTCAATGCCCTTTGCAAACCTGGGTCAGCTTTCTGAGAAAGTATTTCCCCCGGGCGATTTATTTGTTTTTCTTTCATCTTTTTCTTGACCTTAAATCCCCTCTTTTATTATTTTTTACTCAGGAAATACGAAAGCTCAAATTGAGACTGGAAGGTATAAGTGGCAAATAAGGAAAATGAAGATCTGCAGGAAGACATTGTGGAAGATAATGTGAATGCAGATGAAGAGGTTCAGGAGACTCCTGATCAGACAGAGAACGGAGATTCTTCTGATAAAGAAGAGAAGGGTGATACTCTTCAGGATACAGTTGAGGCACTGAAACAGGAAAACAGTGAACTGAAAGATCAGTATCTGCGTAAACATGCTGATTTTGAGAACTACAGAAAGAGAATGGCCAGAGAAAAGGCTGATTCTGTGAAATACGGTAATCAGGAACTTCTGAAGGACCTTATCGAGGTAATCGATAATTTTGACAGAGCCATTAAATCATCTGCCGATTCTCAGGATTTCGATTCCTTCAAAGAGGGAATCTCCATGATAGAGCAGCAGTTCACCGGCATGCTGGAAAGCAAGTGGGGTCTGACAAAGATGAACTGTACAGGCAGCGAGTATGATCCCAATTCACATGAAGCGCTTATGATGGAGGAGACTCCGGATATTGAAGTGCCCACAGTACTGGAAGATTTTCAGGCGGGATACACTCTGCATGACAGAGTACTGAGACCTGCCAAGGTGAAAGTGGGAAAACCTGCTGCCGAAAAGAAGGCTGAAGCGGCTGACGCAGCCGAATAAAATAAACCCGGCCAGTCTGTAGATGATCCGGACCGGGAGAATGACCGTCTTTACTATGGTATGACGGTTGTTGAAAAAGATATTTACTGAATGAAATTAGGAGTAAAAATATGGGAAGAATAATTGGAATTGACCTTGGTACCACCAACTCTTGTGTTGCTGTTATGGAAGGCGGTGAACCTGTTGTTATTCAGAACGAAGAAGGGCAGAGAACAACACCTTCAATGGTAGCTTTTACTGACAAGGATGAAAGACTTGTGGGTCAGCCTGCCAAAAACCAGATGGTTACAAACCCTGAAAACACTATTTTCTCAATCAAGAGATTTATGGGAAGACAGCACAGTGAAGTTTCTGAAGAACTGAGTATGATTCCCTACACTGTGACAAAGGGACCCAACGGAGATGTACGTGTCGATGTAAACGGCAAACATCAGTCACCCCCTGAAATTTCTGCAGCCATTCTCCAGAAAATGAGAAAAACAGCAGAAGATTACCTGGGCGAAACCGTTACAGAAGCTGTTGTTACAGTTCCTGCCTACTTCAACGATGCCCAGAGACAGGCTACAAAAGATGCCGGTAAAATCGCCGGTCTGGATGTAAAACGTATTGTAAATGAGCCCACAGCGGCTGCCCTGTCCTACGGTTTCGGAAAAGAAAACAAAGAACAGAAAATTGCCGTTTACGACCTGGGGGGAGGTACATTCGATATCTCTATCCTCGACATGGCAGAAGGTGTATTTGAAGTCCGTTCCACCAACGGAGACACCCACCTCGGTGGTGACAACTTCGACCAGAAGATCATCGAGTGGCTGGTGAGCAGTTTTAAAGCTGATCAGGGTGTGGATCTGTCCCAGGACAAGATGGCCCTGCAGAGACTGAAAGAGGGTGCCGAGAAAGCCAAGAAAGAGCTCTCTTCCACTCAGGCCACAGACATCAACCTGCCTTTTATTACAGCTGATGCCTCCGGTCCCAAGCACCTGCAGTACAACCTGACCAGAGCCAAGTTCGAGCAGATGACAGCAGACCTTGTTGAAAGAACAAAGATCCCCTGTCAGAAAGCTCTGAAGGATGCCGGTTACACAGCTTCTGATATTGACGAAGTCATTCTGGTTGGAGGTTCAACAAGAATCCCCGCCGTACAGGAAATTGTAAAATCACTGTTCCAGCAGGAACCCCACAAGGGTGTTAACCCCGATGAAGTTGTCGCCATGGGTGCTGCCATTCAGGGTGGTGTTCTCGGGGGAGATGTAAATGACATTCTCCTTCTGGACGTAACTCCCCTGTCACTGGGTATTGAAACCCTCGGCGGTGTTTCCACCAAGCTGATTGAACGGAATACAACAATCCCCACAAAGAAGAGCCAGGTGTTCTCTACGGCAGCTGACAATCAGAACGCAGTTTCCATTCACGTTCTTCAGGGTGAAAGAGAGATGGCCAGCGCCAACAGAACTCTCGGTAAGTTCGACCTGGTTGGTATTCCCCCCGCACCCCGTGGTGTTCCCCAGATCGAGGTAACCTTCGATATTGATGCCAACGGTATTGTACATGTATCAGCAAAGGATCTGGGAACAGGTAAAGAGCAGAAGATCAGAATTGAGTCCTCTTCCGGTCTCAGTGAAGATGAAATCGATAAGATGGTTAAAGATGCAGAAATGAATGCGGAAGCAGACAAGGCTGTTAAAGAAAAAGCCGAAGTCATGAACGAAGCAGACAATCTGATCTATTCCACTGAAAAATCCCTTAAGGATTTCGGCGACAAGGTCGGTGCTGATGATAAGAGCAAGATTGAAGCATCCCTCGAGTCTCTGAAAGAAGTCATAAAAACTGATGACATTGAGGGCATCAAGGCCAAAGTTGAGGAACTGAAACAGGCTTCCTACAAACTGGCGGAAGAGATGTATAAAGCTCAGGCCGCAGAGCAGGGACAGCCCGGACCCGATATGGGCGGTGCAGCTCCCGGTGCGGATGCGTCTGAACCCAAACCCGCTGAAACAGATGCGGAAGATGCGGATTACGAAGTCGTAGACGACGATAAATAATATCTGATCCTGTCCGGCTCTCCCAGGGGGGGCGGTCAGGTGAAATTTGAAGGCAGCCCTGGGATACTCAGGGCTGAATCAAGTGAAAGGAAGTGTGAAAACCCGTGTCAAAGAGGGATTATTACGAAGTTCTGGAAATCGAGAAAAACGCTTCCCAGGACGAGATTAAAAAAGCATATAGAAAACTCGCTATTAAGTATCATCCTGACAGGAATCAGAACAGTACGGATGCAGAACATAAGTTCAAGGAAGCAACCGAAGCGTATGAAGTTCTGTCGGATGAGCAGAAGAAGCAGGCCTATGATCAATACGGTTTTGCCGGTGTAGACAACATGGGCGGACCCGGATTCAATGCGTCCGCCTTTTCCGGTTTTGAAGATATCTTCGGTGGTGATTTTTCAAGCATCTTCGACTCCTTCTTCGGTGGAGGAGGGGGTGGCGGCCGTGGCGGCCGCAGAGGTCCGGCCAGAGGCAGTGATCTGCGTTATGATATGGAAGTCGCCTTCAAGGACGCCGTTTACGGTGACAAAGTGGAAGTGGAATACTATCGCCAGCAGTCCTGTGCTGTCTGTCACGGTTCGGGTGCCGCTTCAGGAACTGGTCATAAAACCTGTCCCACCTGCGGCGGTTCCGGTCAGGTGAGACGGAGTTCAGGATTCTTCTCCATTGCCCAGCCCTGTTCCACCTGTCATGGAGAAGGAACCATCATTGAAAATCCCTGTACCGCCTGCCGCGGAAAAGGTGTGGTGAAAGAGAAACAGAAGCTCAAGGTGACAATCCCGGCAGGAATTGCACCCGGGAAACGTATCCGTCTGGACAGCCAGGGAGATGCCGGTCCCAAGGGAGGACCTCCCGGAGATCTGTATGTCTACATCCATATCAAAGAGCATGAGTTCTTTGAGAGGGAAGGCTACGACCTGTACTGTGTCGTTCCTATTTCCATATCCCAGGCGGCCCTGGGGGCAGATGTCTTTGTCAGAACCCTTGATGACAAGAAAATCAAACTGAAGGTGGCACCCGGAACCCAGAGCGGAAAGATGCTCAGAATCAGGAACGAAGGGGTTCCCGTTCTTCATGGTTCAGGACGGAAAGGGGATATGTATGTGAAACTTCAGGTACAGACTCCTAAAAAGCTGAATGGAAAGCAGAAAGATTTGCTGAAGCAGTTTTCTGAAATTTACGGTGAAGAAAATGAGCCCAGCCCCATCAGACTGAAAGATCTTTAATCCGGTTTTTTTTCTCTGATTATATCGATTGATTTATTCAGCCCCTGCAGAATAGGCAGGGGCTGTTTTATTTTCAAAAGATAAGGTCGGCCCCGCCTTCAATTCCTGATGGATTCACCCGATAAGATAGTATGGCGAAAATCCCCGAAACAATCGGTAAATATAAAATTCTTTCACTCCTGGGCAGCGGGGGAAGCAGCATTGTTTACCTGGGGCTCCATCCAACCCTTAAAAGAAAGGTTGTACTGAAGAAGCTGAATCTGAGGGGAAAGAAATCCTTTTATGACCGATTCGTTCAGGAAGCTGCCCTTATGATGGATTTGAATCATGATCACATTGTTAAAGTCTATGATCATTTTAAAGAAGGCAGCCGCCATTATATGGTCATGGAATTCATTGAAGGCGCTTCTCTGGATCAGATTATTGAATCCGGCGGACCTCTTAATAAAGACACAATCCGCTATGTTCTGCGCTGCTGCTGTAAGGCTCTGAGTTATATTCACAGCAGAAATATTATCCACAGGGATATCAAACCCTCCAATATTTTTATCTCCACCGCCGGAGAAGTGAAACTGGGGGATTTCGGGATTGCCATGCTGGATAATCCAGAGGAGAGTGAAACAGCAGAGGGAAAGGCCATTATGGGAACCCCCTCCTATATGGCTCCCGAACAGTTCAATCCCCATGGCAGAATCTCCAACAGGACGGATATCTATGCTCTGGGAGTCAGCTATTATGAGCTCCTCACAGGGGAAAAGCTTTTTTACGGCGATTCTCTGGAAGAACTGCAGGACGCTGTTCTAAAGGGAAGGCATGCTCCTCTGTTTCCGGTATTCAGAAATCACGGACTTCCTGTCTGGTGGAGTATCAGACGCTCTACATTCAGAAAACCCTTCCTCCGTTACAGAAAGGCAGAGAACCTGTCCGGCAGACTCTCCGGGTTCAGGCAGAATGATTCCCTTTCGGTTCAGGAGCTTTCCAGACGTTCAGGGGGTGGGGGGAGAACAGAGTCCCGCAGCATTCAGAAAAGCTTTGATTTTGATGAGGTCCTGGGACGCAAAAAGAGGGGAACCGGTATCATAGGGGTCCTTTCGGCTGCTATTGTTCTGGTTCTGCTGTTCGGAGCTGCCGCTTCCTGGAAAACCGGCCTTCTTCACAGATATCTGTTTCCCCGACGATTTGGAGCTTTTTCCATAAGTTTTACAGAGAGGGAAAAGGGAGATTCCTTTCCCTTTGAATCGCTCCTCCTGTTCCGGGGGGACGAGTCCAGAGGAGAGTTGATCGAGGCAGTGGATCTTCGGGATGATAAACTGTTCTTCCGGAGAAGCTCTATGTACAGAATGCAGCTGCGTTGGGGCAACCGGGTGGAGTGGTACAGCTTATTTCTTCCTCCTTTGAGTTCCGGCGGCCAACCCCGGAAAATAGATCTTCAGGCACCTGTCCTGATCTCACAGCCGGTCAATTTGACCTTGACCCTCGTTGATGCTCTCACCGGGGAGCCCCTTGATCCCCGGGAGTCTTTTTACATTCAGAACGGTGAAGGCGAGTGGCTTGATTTCGATGAAGGCAGCCTCATCCTCTCTGGGAATACATATCACTTCAAGTCGGCCCTTCCCGGGTATTATGAAAGAGAGTTTTCCAGAACCCTCCGGTTTTTTGAGAATGAGCTGATTCTGCATGAGGAGTTAATGCCTCTTCCGGGAAAACTGGTGGTTCATCATAATATGGAACGCCTCGGGCTGAAAGTTGATGGCCGCCGTACAATCATCGATTCCGGTGGCAGCGGCAATGTACTGAAGTTCGGTCAGCTGGATATGGAAGGTGAGTCCTGGATGCTTCCTCCCGGTGTCTATCAGCTGCAGTGGACGGGTCGTTTTTCCAGGCAGAATCAGAAACTGACTGTTCGATCCGGAGAGATTGTGATATACCGTATTACAGCTGATAAAGAGGGTGAACCGGTATTCAGTATGGACCGGCAGGAAATGACCGTTCCCTGAGTTTTTTAAGGAATAATGATAAAGGATTGGAAAATGCCTTACAGAGAATACAGAGATAAAAATTTTGTTCCTTTGTGTGTTGATACTATTTCCCATGCCAGGAATCCAGAGTTCAGGACATGTGAAGTCCTGAGACGAATAGATAATCTGATGAAGGGAGATGAACCGCGAATCCTGGAACACCGGGAGAAGATAAAAATGCTGAAATCTCTTAAAAAAGGGCTGGAGGCAAAAATGGGGAATAATTACCGTATAAACAGAACCCAACACAATGTACCCGACAGTATTCATGTCCTGATTGACAGAAAAATCGAGGAATACACCCGTCTGAAGGATGCGCAAGT
>JAQQAM010000179.1 GCA_028532905.1 Spirochaetales bacterium | reverse complement strand
CGGTCCTGTAGATCTCCTCTCTGGTAAAAAGAGGTCTTCCCGGGAAGGACTCCTTGGGGTAGAGGCGGTAGCAGGTACCCGGCTGGGTCCGTCCCGCCCGGCCTCGTCTCTGGTTGGCAGAGGCCTGGGAAATTTCGGTTTCGATGAGAGAGGAGGTGAAGGTCCGGGGATTATAGAAGTTCTGTTTGGCCAGTCCCGAATCGATGACTGTGGTGATGCCCTCGATGGTGACGGAAGTCTCGGCAATATTGGTGGAAACCACCACCTTGGTCTTGCCGAAGGGGGTCTTGATAAAGATCCGTTCCTGCTCTTCCTTGCTCAGGCGGCCGTAGAGGGGCTGGAGCACCAGCTTTTTCCTGACGCTCGACAGATTTAAAGCCGCTACGGTGTCCTTGATAAGCTTTTCACCGGATAAAAAAACAAGTACATCCCCTTTGCGGCGGTCCATAACCACCCGCTCCACGATCTGTACGATTTTGGCGGTGAGCTGGTCATAATCCCCCATAGCAGCCGGAGGATCATACACCATGGCCACCGGGTAGACCGGTGTATCGATGCTCACAATGGGAGCCTTGTCGTAGTACTCGGAAAAAACAGCCGCATTGATGGTGGCCGATGAAATAATCACTTTGAAATCGGAGCGCTCCGCCAGAATATGCTTTAAAAGGCCCAGAATAAAGTCTATGTTCAGACTCCGCTCATGAGCCTCATCCACCATAATCACCGAGTACTGATGAAGCATGGGGTCTGTCTTCATTTCCTGAAGCAGGGTTCCGTCGGTCATGATCTTCATCCGGGTCTCGGGGAGGGTGTTGTCCTCGAAGCGCATTTTATAGCCCACCATACCGGGCACCTTGCTTCCTGTCTGTTTCGCGATATAGTCACAGACACTCAGGGTGGCGATCCGCCGGGGCTGGGTCACACCCACCATACCCCGGGAAGTATAGCCCGCCTCATGGAGAATCAGGGGCAGCTGTGTGGTTTTCCCCGATCCCGTCGGACTCTCAACGATGACAACCTGATGGCTTTCAAGGCTCTTCAGAATGCGCTCTTTCTCCCGGTAAACTGGTAGGTCTTTAAAATTCAATCGATCAGCTCTCCTGCCTTTTGTATGGCGTCCTGTGGCGACAGTCCCTCAAAACTCTCCCTGGTTCTCAGGTTTTTAAGATTCACCGTGCCCGCTTCTTTTTCATTGCTGCCGCAGATCACTGCCAGGGGTATTCCCTTGGCTTCGGCAAACTTGAACTGGGGTCCGAACTTCTTCGATTCGTGGTAGACCTCTGCCTTGAGGCCCGCCTCTCTGAAATCTTCTGCCAGTTTATGATAGTACCCCACAAGGGCAGGGTCCATGTTCAGAATAATCACATCGGTATTGCTGTTTTTGTCATTTGTGTGGCCCAGTTCCGCCAGACCCGCCATCAGACGATCCAGACCGATGGAACTGCCCACTCCCGGCAGTGACTCTTTGGTGTAGAGTTCCGCCAGGTTGTTGTAGCGGCCTCCGGAACACACCGAACCGATGGAGGGCAGTTCGTCCAGGAAGGTTTCAAACACAATACCCGTGTAGTAATCCAGTCCTCTTGTGATGGAGGGGTTGAGTTTAAAGGCATCCCCCAGACCCAGCTCTGTAATATAGGAGTAGATGTCCTTCAGCCGCTGGGTGTCTTCGGCAGGGCCTCCGGCGAGGGCCTCCATCTTGCCCAATGTGGCTTCAAACCCGTCCTCGGCCTTGATAAAATCCAGAATCTTTTCCGCACTTGCGGCGCTGGAAAGTTCAGTCAACAGGCGCAGCACCTCATCCCGGCCGATCTTGGCCAGTTTGTCTACGGTCCGCAGAACCTCTTCCGACTGTTCCCGCACTCCCAGGGCATCCAGAAAGCGGTTGAAAATACCCCGGTGGTTCATGTGGATGGTACAGTTTGGAACGTTAAGCACCTTCAGGGAGCGGCGCATCATCATGAGGATCTCGAAATCCGCAGAAGCGCAGTCGGTTCCCACAATATCGAAGTCGCACTGGGTAAACTCCCGGTACCGGCCTTTCTGGGTATTCTCACCCCGCCACACCTTATTGATATGGTAGCGTTTGAAGGGAAGGTACAGGTCGCTCCGGTTTTTGGCCATAAAGCGGGCAAAGGGGATGGTCAGGTCAAAACGCATGGCCACATCCCGCTTGCCGTTGTCCTGGAAGCGGTACATCTGTTTGTCCGTCTCACCGCTCCCTTTTCCCAGAAGCACTTCGGTATATTCAAGGACAGGTGTATCAATGGGAACAAAGCCGTAGCCTTCAAAATTATCTTCTAACAGGCGGATCACCCGTTTTCTCTCAATTTCTGTTGCCGGAAGGAAATCCCGGAATCCTTTCAGGATTTTAGGTTCAATAATCTTACTCATGACCCTATATTGTACCGAAGGGCCATGAATTTCAAGATGTCTTTCTTTTATCCTTTTCAGATCCTTTCTTCGGGGCCCTCCGCCTTCCGTTGGTCGGCGGAAAAGGGCTATCCGCTGCTATGCCTTCATCTTCGGGCTTTTAAGCCGGCTACCTCCGGGCCGCCGGCGCCCTCAGCGGCATATCCGCTCCTATCCCTGGGCTGGGATTCCTATTCTTCGGAGTTGATTCCGCAGCTGTGCCCATAGTTTTGAAGCAGCAGCTTAATATCTCCCCTTACTTAGCTGGGAGGCCTGTTTATGCCGAAGAATCAGAAGTATATAACCGAATGGCATCGATTGTTTGGTTTGTCATTGATTGATTATTTCCAGGACAAACCCTTTGAGGTCAAACTGGAGGTGGATATGTCTATTCCACAGCAGTTTCTGGATGTGATGCTGATTGAGCAAAAGAGCGGGGAGTCATTTAATCGGGAAAACCTCTGTGATGGTTTTGAAAACCTGAATAAACACAATCTGCTGACCTACAAATCCCATCATGAGTCCCTAAACGCCTTTGCCATTCAGGAGCTCATCGGGTATTATGTAAGTTATCCCCTTAGGCCTGATTGGGTAATCGCTTGAGCAATGTTATTGCTCAAGTAGTGTTAATAATATTGGAAAGGAAATAGGGGAATTTTTCCGCAGCATATTAATCTGTATGCCTGCTGTGCCCGTTTCCCATACAAGCTGTTTTCCGAATTAAATGCAGAAAAGCTGGAAAATGGCGTCTATTCCCTTCATACATGCGGTTTGTGTATTGAGGTGATAGTTTTAAGCCGGATCGATCAGGACAGAAGAAATATAATCCTGAACTATTTCAGTAATTCAGGAAAAAAAGTGGAATATGCATTTAAAGAGTTCCCTGATCATCCTGATGAATTGTCATCGGTATTTAAGAAATTATTGAGTGTTTATTACAGGGAGGGCCTGAACATGCCTTTAACATACGAAAGCTGGTTTGAAGAGAACTGGGAAGAACTGATTAGTGATTTTACACCTGAGCAGCGGCTGAAAGGATTAAATCCCGAGGATCGGCTGAAAGGATTAAATCCCGAGGATCGGCTCAAGGGGCTGTCCCCTCAGGAGATCCATGATCTCCTGGAGAAATACAGCTCAGGTAAATAATTCCTCATTAAGCCTCGGCTTCTGACTTAACATCCCTCCTATGCTCAATCCCGATGGTCAGCAGAAGCAGCCCGAACAGCACGGGAATCACCGCAAAAGCCGTACGCAGTCCGTATGTATCCCCCAGAAACCCCATAATCCAGACTATCATGGAAAAACCGGGAATCCCCGCTGTGGACAGGAGAATGAACAGCATAGTGGAATCTCCCTCAATCCGGTCAGCCGCATAGGACTGTATGCTGGGCCAGAAACAGGCCACCGCCAGTCCGGCAAAAAACAGAAGAACCATCAGAACTGCCAGGGACTGGATGAAGAAAAAGCCCATACTGAATACAAGGCCCCCTGCTGCGGATATAAGAATCAGTTTATGAAGGTTCTCCTGCTTGATAAATCCGCTTCCCAGGCGTCCGGCAATCATACCTCCGGCAAACAGGGCGGTTCCCAGGGCTCCCGCACGGGGCAGAGTATCGTAAAACAGCTGAATATAGCTGGCCGTCCAGAAGGTATAGGCCGCCTCCACTCCGCCGCCGCAGAACATGGCCAGTACAAAAACCCAGAAGCGTTTTTTCTTCAGCAGCCCCCGGGCATGGTGGATAGGGTTTTCATAGCTGTTATCGGGGATCTGGCCGGTCCTATGGGCATGCCGGCTGCTCATCATGAAAAAGACTGAAATCAGAAAATAGATAATTCCCAGACCGATAAGAACAGAGCGCCAGTGTATGCCCCAGGAGAGCAGCTCTCCCACGGTCATCACAGTCAGCAGAACACCAATGGAGAAAAAGGCATTCACCACATTCAGATAGCGCCCGGAATCTCCCGGATGCAGATCCTGCACCAGGGGATTGATCAGGGCTTCCAGCAGTCCTCCCCCGATACCCACAAAGACCATGGCCGCCAGGACAACCGGGTAGGAGGGTGCCCAGGCATATAGGAACATACCCGCCGCCAGGAGAAATCCTCCTGTATCCAGAAGAGCCGTTTTACCCCAGCGGGCGGCCATCATGCCGCTGATCAGGAGAACTCCCACCAGCAGAAGGGTTCGTACCACTTCGATGCTTCCCCCTTCGGTGAGATTCAGATTCATTTCCTGCATCAAAGCCACCAGGCAGATGGGAGTGGCTACCATACTGGAGGCATAGGCTGTCAGACTTATGGAGCTGGCAATATCCATTGTGGTCATTTTCATTTTTTTCATGAGAATATAATAGCAGGAATTTGAAACATGAAAAGTCCTGATCTATAATTCACAATATAAATGAACCGGTATATTCTGCCGGACTAATAATTCAGGAGAAAAAAATGAAAAAAACTGCTCTGATTTTACTTATGGCCCTTATGGCTCTGTCCTACGTCTCAGCACAGAATCTGGGAGATGCGGCGGATGCTGTAAAAGATACCAAAGAGATGAGTGATGAAGTGGCTGCCGATACCGTTGAGATGGGAGATGCTGTCAATGCGGCGGCTGAAGAGATTAAAGCCGGAACCTTCCCTCTGGGTGAGTGGCTGGATCCCAATTACGATGCCGTATGGGCTTTCCAGAACCAGAACACCATGCTCTATCAGAACGATGAACTGGTATACAACTTCAAGGGTATGATCTCTGATTTTAAAGTCGGCGGCGATGTGAGCGGTATGATCGAAGTTAAATTCCGCTGTGATGATACAGGCAGAAGCTATACCTTTTCCATGAAAAAAGATTCCACCGATATGACCATGTATTTTATGAAAGACAACGGTCTGGATTACACTGTTGTTATGGAAAAAGTTAAATAATCAGTACTGATTCTGAAAGTCAGTTAAGCCGCCGGGGATATTTTTCTGGCGGCTTCTTTATGCTCACATAATTCGGCATCATCTATGGGTCCCGGATCATGAGAAACCGGAGAGAAATGATTCACTCCGGCACATCGCATTACAAGCCTTCAAATATTTCCTTCAACTCAGGAAAGGGCTCCAGTGCCCTGGGAAGAAGTCCGTTGGCCCAGGCCAGAAACAGCCCGTAATTCAAGACAGGCACACCTGCCTCTCGGAAAAGTTCCAGACGGCCTTTCATCACATTCTGGGTGGTCATGCAGCCTCCGCAGTGGATAATCATATCCCAGCGGGAGGGATCATCAGGCATTGTCCGGCTGTGGGAAAACTCTGCACGGCTGGAAACCATCTGCCGGAAAAGCCGGGGGATTTTCACGGTTCCCAGGTCTTCCGCCTGCCTGTGGTGGGCACAGGATTCCATAACCAGAACCCGTCCCTGCTCGGGAAAATCCTTCAGAGCGTTCAGGCTTTCAATAAACTGGGCTGGATTCCCTTTCTTCCTGGCAAAAAGGAGGGAAAAGGAGGTCAGAGGCTGATCCTCGGGGATGTCTGCGGCGACCTTATGAAAGGCCTGACTGTCTGTGATGACCAGAGAAGGCTTGATCCCCAGATTTCTGTAAAAGTGGTAGAGCTCCCTTTCCTTGACAATCAGGGCAGCGCAGTCCCGGTCCAGCAGATCCCGGATGGTTTCCACCTGAGGCATAATCAGACGGCCGGCAGGGGCTGCCAGATCTATGGGGGTAACCAGAAGAACCAGATCCTGCTCTTTAACAAGCCCCTCCAGGGGCGTGATTTCCTTCTCAATCCTGTGACTGAGGCTTTCCATTTTCCTGATCAGAGGGAGGGAAGAACCTGCTTCATTGCAGTTAAGAGCCATGCGGCGGTCCGCCGGAAAAAACTCCGCCTTCTCCGGGTCAGCTTTTCTATCGGCAAAGGTCAGTACCCCCAGCCAGGGAAGCTTTTTCTCCTCCAGCCAGTGCATCAGATCCTGTTCGGCAGAAGTCACGGCTTTATCAGAGGGACTGACAAAGAGGATCAGGTCGGCAGAGGACATTCTCTCCCGGCTTTTGCTGACTCTCTGTTCTCCCAGTTTACCCAGATCATCCAGTCCGGCTGTATCAGTGAGGGCGCATATTCCCAGTTTTCCCAGTTCAATTTTCCGGGTGACAGGGTCTGTGGTGGTTCCGGGAGTATCTGAGGCAATGGCCACATCTCTTTGAAAGAGGTTATTCATAAGGGAGGATTTTCCAGCATTCCGGTTTCCCGCCAGCACTATTCTGTTGAGTTCAGCCAGAGCTGTGGTCTGACTGCCGGTCATACTGTCTCCTGTTTCCGGTCTGTTTTCCTTTTCCATATTCATATTCCTCCTGTGGTCAGCCTCTGGAGGCCGAAACGGTCTTCAAGATCTTTCAGTTCTGCTATTTTCCCGATATTACTTTCCTCCCTGAGCCATTGGATCAGGTCGCTGCGGCTGGAAAGGCCGGCATCTTTGATCCGGGGAAGTAGATTCTTGATCGTTTCATATCCCAGTACATCCCTCAGGCTGTTCAGTATTGCATCTGAATGAATCAGATTCTGTTCCAGCCGGTGCCGGTCCGGATTCAGAGCCGGGAGAAGCAGTTCTGATGCTGTGGTCAGAGCCTGTCCCAGTTTTTCGGAGATCCGGATCATATGCTCCGCCATAAAGGGAAGGCAGGCGTTCAGCTGCATCTGGCCCTGGCTGCTGTAGCGGCTGATCAGTTCGGCAGATGACTGGACATCCAGGCTGAGACCTCTAATCAGTTCAATGAGAACAGGGTTGGATTTGGCAGGCATTATGGTGGATCCGTACTGCTGTTCGGTCTGAGGAATCTCCTTCAGAAACGAGGAAGAGTACAGGAGCAGGTCACCTGTCCATTTCACCAGATTGGAGGCACAGAGCCCCATGGCCTGAGCGGCTTCGGCCAGAGCATCCGTATGAGCCACCTGATCGCAGAGGTTCTGACTGCGGCACAGGGGAAGGCCCGTAATCCTCCGGAGGGCTTTTTCAGCGGCAAAAACATAGTCTCTGGGGGCGGAATACCCTGTCCCGATGGCTGTTCCTCCCAGAGGAATCTGTCTGAGCCGTTCTCTGACCTTGTTCAGACGCCAGCGGTCCCGTTCCACCGGTCCCGCCCAGGAACCGAAGAGTTGTCCAAGGGTCATGGGCAGGGCATCCTGCATTTCGGTACGCCCGCACATCAGCCATTCCTGATAGAGGGTTTCTCTGGAAACCAGTCCTTCCTGGAGGGCAATGATTTTTCTTTCCGTCTCCTCCACAATCCGGTAGCTCATCAGAATAACAGCTGTGGAAAAGGTATCGTTGGTGGACTGAAAAGCCGCCAGTTCTTCCAGAGGACGGGCCTGGTAGGACTCACCCGCCTCCCGGGCATAGCTGTTGGCCAGTTCCGCCAGCACTTCACAGAGATTCATATGGAGACTGGTTCCCGCTCCTCCCTGGCTCAGGGGCAGGGGGAACTGGTTGTCGTGGTCTCCCCGGATAACAGCCCGGGCGGCATCACAGAGTCTGTGAAAATAGAGATCCGGATAGAGGGAGGCTGATTCCTGCTGCCCCTGGATGGCCGCCAGTTTCACCTCTCCGTAAGCACGGATCAGGGAACGGTGTGTCTGTCCCCGGCCCAGTATACTCAGGGCTTTCCGGGTTTCACTGCCGAAAAGTTCTTTCATGCAGGACTCCCCGGAGCAGCCTCTCTTTCCAGACGGGGTGCATCTCCTCTGAGAAAAGAAAGCTCCCTGTCCAGAGGTTTCATCCGCATTCCCAGACATCCTATACACTGGATACCGCTCTCATCAAGGCAGATTTTACCGGGATAGAGCTGATAGTCCTTTTTGAACTCCACCTGTGTCAGGTTGGGCATCAGAACATTGGCTCCGGCGGCAATCATCCTTTCCCGGCCGTCCTTTTCAAGAGAGCCCGCGGCGGTTGTGGCGGGAATATGGGCTTCCGGCAGGGCCAGACGCAGAAGGGCTACTCCTCTGACGGACATCTCCAGGTCTTTCTGTTCGGCATCAGCCAGGGGCGTTTCGGGATGGGGAATAAAGGGGCCGATACCCACCATATCCAGCTCCAGTTTCTGAGCCAGGAGAATGTTGTTCAATCTGGTTTCCTCAGTCTCTCCCGGGAGTCCCAGCATAAAGCCGCTGCCCAGCTGGAAACCGGCATCCCGGATATAATCCAGGGCCCTCAGACGGGCTGTAAGACTGCTGCCCCCTCTCAGGTATTTATGAAGCTCGGGATCCGATGTTTCAAACCGGAGCAGGTAGCGGTCGGCTCCGGCGCTGCGGAGATCCCTGTAATGGGTGGCGCTTTTCATGCCGCAGCTCAGGGTGACAGCCGCCTCACCGCCGGTCTGTTCCTTAATGGATTCAACCAGGCGGCAGATACGGGCATTATCGTATTCCGAATCTTCTCCGCCCTGTATCACAAAGGTTCTGATTCCTCTCTCTGTTCCCTGACGAACGGCTTCCAGAAGCATCTCTTCATTGATTCTGTACCGTCTGACAGAGCCGTTGTCTCTGCGGATACCGCAATACAAGCAGTTGCTGCTGCAGTGGTTCGTGTATTCCAGCAGTCCTCTGAGAAGAACCTTGTTGCCATGTATCCGGCGGCACAGTTCTCCCCCCAGCAGACTGAGTTCATCGGTGGTGCTGTTATAAAAATGCTCTTTGATCTCCTGAGGACTGAGAGCTTTGATTTCTGTGTGCATATATATTCCTTAGAGGTAGATGTCCCGTTCTCCGCCCCTTATTTTAGCCAGGGAGCTTGTGATATTGTTTTTGATTACAGGGTCTCTTTCTTCTTCCGTCAGTTTCTCTATCAGCTGAAAGCCCTTGTTTCGGGTTTTTTCTCCTGCAAAATCCATCAGGTATTCGGCAAAGGAGACCAGCCCGTTGGGCAGGCAGTAGTGCCGAATCAGTCCCGGTTTGGCCAGATCCATAAAATCCTGTCCCACTCTGCCTTTCCTGTAGCATCCGGTGCAGAAAGAGGGAATGAATCCGGAATCAACCATATCGGATATGACTTCCTCCATGGGACGGTGATCCCCCAGGGCAAACTGGCTGTTCTCTTTCTCTTCTTCCGTATAACCCCCTATGGAGGTTTTGGAACCGGCAGAGACCTGGCTGACACCGTAACGGAATAGTTCCTGTCTCAGCTCCACAGACTCTCTGGTGGAGAGAATGATCCCCGTATAGGGAAGAGAAAGGCGGATGACGGCAATTATCTTTCTGAACTCCCTGTCCGAAACGGGGTAGGGAATATTCTCAGTCAGTTCGGCTCCGGGAGCCGGTTCAATCCGGGGAACACTCACTGTGTGGGGACCGCATCCGAAAAGACGCTCCAGTTCCCCGGCATGTTTCATCAGAGCCAGTACTTCATAGCGGTGGTCGGCCAGGCCGAACAGGATTCCCACCCCTACATCGTCCACACCGGCTTCCATGGCTCTGTGCATAACATACAAACGATTCTTATAGTCGGCTTTCGGGCCGCTGATATGGTATTTTCCGTACAGTTCGGGATCATAGGTCTCCTGAAAACAGGTATAGGTTCCGATCTGGCATTCTTTCAGTTCCTTGAACTCCTCTACTGTTAGAGGAGCCACCTCCACATTGACTCTCCGGATGGAGGCGCCCTTTTCCCTGACGCTGTAGATTGTTTTCAGCGAGTCTTTCAGATAGTCCAGGGGGTAGTGGCCTGACTCACCCGAGAGGAGAAGAACTCTTTTATGGCCTTCTTTCAGCAGGATACTGGTCTGTCGGGCAATCTCATCCTGTTCCAGTTTCCTTCTGCTGATGTCCTTGTTGTCTTTGCGGAAACCGCAGTACAGGCAGTTGTTACTGCAGTGATTCCCCGTATAAAGGGGGGCGAACATGACCATCCGCTTACCGTAGATAATCTCCTTGGCTTTTTCGGCGGCTTCCATCAGTTCTAGGATCTGATCATCCTCTGTCACGGCCAGCAGGGCGGCTGCTTCTTCAGTGTTGAGGCCTTTCAGCTCCATGGCTTTTTTCAAAATAGCATTCAGTTCTGCAGACGATGGTGTTTCTCTGGCTGCCAGTTTTTTCAACAGGGCATGATCCAGAAATTCCGGATATTCTTTTGACATAGTCTTCCTCTCCTTCAGCATTTTGCCGGTGGGGCAGCAGGCCTCGGGTCAGTGTATTTTTTTGACTCCTGGAAACCGGTGAGCCGGGCTACTGCCGGGACAGCGGATTCGTCAGAGATTCAGATTATGATTTAATACGAGCAGAATGGTCAAGTTCTGATGAGGGTATAATCGATAAAAATGTAACGAATGTTACAGGTTCTTTTCTCACAAGATCGGCAGGGACAAAGAAAAGCCCCCGCATTACACCATTACGGGGGCTTTAAAAAACTGTTTATAAAGGAATCTATGTCATTTGACCCAACGTCCTGACAGGAGCAAGAGTCCCAAAGCCGTTTAACAAACTCGCTTTAGTTATTTATAATATAGTTAGTATTGGCTAATATTGCAAGTAAAATAATACTTTTTTTGAATTATTTTCATCCGGCAATCTAATGGTTTTCTGTTAAAGTGTTTTTATATAACAAATTAACGGTTAGTCTTCCTCGCATTTATATAGTTCTTTTTTTCCATAAACATTCGCCAGAAGGCTTCCCAGCTTCATATCGACTGCACTGTAACCGTAGTATTTGAGAGCCAGCTGATAATTTTTTTCCGTAATCCGTTCCACTTCATGGGGATTATCCAGCAGATACTGAACCTCCTGAATCGTCTTGTCTGTAATAAAATCATCAATCTCTACAACCTCAAATCCCTTGGGTTTAATATCGGTGGCATAGATGGAATAGTTATTGACCAGAATGGGTTTCCGGAACCAGAGTGTTTCCAGAAAGGCATTGCCGAAGCCTTCAATCAGGGAAGGATAGGTCACAAAGTCGGCATAGGGATAGATATCCTGAAGAGTGTAAATCTTACGGCCGTCTTCGGTTGTTCCCCGCTGATCCTTGATTATATCATCTACAAAAATAGCCCTGACACCCAGTAGGTTGGCATAATCCCGGACCCTTTTTTCATATTCAAATCCCTCGTCTCCAGAGGCATGGGATATAACAAAAGCCGACTTTCTGTCCAACCTGGAGACCATTTCCAGAGCATGTTCTATTCCTTTCCGCTGAACAACCCGGGTGGGCTGAAGTATCAGCAGTTCATCGTCTTCTACCCCCAGATCTTTCTTTATATCCTTGTTGTATTCATCCATTCCGGGAGGATCTTTTTCAAAGTTCATGACATTGGGGATTAAGGTGGATGAAATCCCTGTCCTGAGAGCCAGCTGGTTCTGACCGGATGTATTGATGACGACATGCTGAATATTATGCAGATGGGGAGGGTAGGAGGCATTGATAAAGTCCCAGACACAGTTGGTCAGAAATCTCTTCCTCTCCCAGAAAAAATCGTGATGATGAGCAATAACCGGCATATTTGTCTCGGCAATGAACTCTGTGAGAGCCATACCCAGGGGAATATTCAGGGGAATGGTTACGGCATTCTGGGGAATGATCACATCAATTTTGAATTTCTTGACAAACCTGTAGAGTACCTTCTTTATTTCCTGACGTTTTTTATGGAGTTCCCCCGTCAGCTTTTCAGGTCTCTTTTTCTGGCTGAAGCACTGTTCATACAGCTTTTTTGTAACAGGATGCTGAAAGTGAAGCTCTTCATATTCCATACAGACTTCCGGAGGGCGGTCCAGTTCGCCTGCCAGATAAAAACATTTGTTACCCCTTTCTTCCAGCACATCCGCCCATTTGGCAATTTCAAGACTGACTCCGTCTGTTCCGGCGATTCTGAAAGATATAAATCCTATGTTTTTCTGCATGTTGACACTCCTGTCTGCTCAATGCTGAGTAAGATATATTTAATTATAGGATAAATGAAATCTGATTCACAAAAAAATATTTTTTCAGCATGTTACATCTTACAGAAGTACATTCCTGGACTGCCGGATTTCCAAGCTCCTCTTTAATCCTGTATAATGGATCCCATGCACAAGAACATCCTTCCCCCTGATAAGATAAAACTGGCTTTTTTTGATCTGGATGAAACCATAACCTGTAAAGACACCGATTTTCTCTGGGCTTCCTGGCGCAGCAGAAGATCGCCTCTGGGGTGGATGGATCTACTGGGACTGTTGAAGATTAACAGGCTCTACTACAGCCACAGGCTCACTGCTGCGGAATACGGAGCCTATCATTTTAAACGGGCATCCTCCATGACACCGGAGAGATACAGGAAAATGGCTGCTTCATTTGCCGCCTCTGCCGCAAAGCGCTATGTATACCCTGAAATGAGAACTCTTCTGGATGACAACCGGAAAAGGGGAATCAGAAATGTTCTGATTACGGCTCAGGATGAGATCATTGGATCTGCCTTCAGCTCCCTTCTGAACATGGATGACTGTCTGGCCAGCCGGTATGTCATTGAAACCGGCAGGTTCACAGGGATGGAGCAGCCCCTCTGTTTTCAGGAGGGGAAGGTTCACTGGGCATCACAGTATCTTGAGAAAATGAATTTTGTCTGGGAAGACTGCGCTTTTTATTCAGACAGCCTCAATGACAGACCTCTCCTTGAGGCCTGCGCCTATCCCGTTGCTGTACATCCCGGAGCAGAGCTGTCAGCCCTGGCTGCTGAAAAACAGTGGCCTGTATTCAAGCCGGAAAAGCCCTGAATCAATTCCTTAAAAAGTTCTTTAAAAAAGTTCAATGCTTCCCTGTTCCACCAGGGATTCAAAATCGTATTCCTTTACCAGATCGGGATTCCAGTTCAGATTGAATATGAATTTCTGAACAAGCTTTGTATGCCCGCTGAGACCCATGGGGTCTTTGAGAATGTATTCAAAACAGAGTTGGGGGATATCCCCTCCGAAGGATATGTTTTTCTTTCTGTGGTTCACCAGAATGGGAACCTGTATATCCGGACCCGTCTCCTCCAGAAACCCCTCTTTCAGAAATACAGTCTTGAAACCGCCCCACATGAGATTGGTCAGCTCTCCGATAACAGGGGGAACCACTTCTTCCAGATCTCCTTTGAACGTGGGATTGCCTGTTCTTTTCAGCAGGGAATGCAGTTCCTTCATATCGCTCTGGAGCATCATATAACCCCGGCACCAGTTGGTGTTTACCGGTATAAGAGAGGTGATCTCACCGTATATAACCTGATCCCTGACCACAAGGGGAGCGGGGCTGTGTACATCCGCTTCGGGTATCATATATTTCAATGCATTCATCGAGAAATCGTGTATATGACGGATCATTTCAACAGGATAGTCTCTTATAAAGATATGAGTATTCAAAGAGCTGCTGATCTTCTCCTCCTGGCTGATATGAAAAATACAATCAAACAGATACAGATCCTCTTTGCTTATCTCTTTCTCCTCTTTTTTCTCTTCCACCCTGAGGAACAGGGGCAGTTCAGGACGCAGTTTTTTCAGTTCACGGCTCAGTTTCAGCCAGTCCCCTCTGTTGTTCACAAACAGAGCCCCCAGATGGATGTTTTTATCCAGAATCACATTGACAACAGAGGCATCTCCAATGCTCCGCATGCCTGTCAGATTATTGGCTTCAAAGATGGTTTTGAGTCTGGGCAGAACGGTGATGTCCGTATCGAATGTAAGGACTTTACTTTTTATCTGGTTCAGGTCGGCCATGGTTAAGATTCCCCCTGGAAATGATCTGTAATAAATACTAATTCATTCGCAGGGGGAAATAAATGAAAAAAAGCCTGTCCTTTGGATCAGTAACTGTTCCGCAGGTGGGTGAGTTCCGGGGGAGCATACTCTCCTTTGACACTGTGGCGGATCACCTTTGTCTCTCCGGCTCCCAGGTGAAAACCGTTGTCCGAGAAGAAATCCCCCGTATTGCCTCTCAGTTCAACGAAAAAGACCGGTTTATCAGCGGACAGTTCAATGGTTCGTTCCTGTCCGTCTCCTTCAATCTTCATCTGCACGTCGGCTTCTTTCAGACTGCACATCCGGGGAACATCCAGAAACAGGGTATTCCGGACGGTGTGGTCTCCGGTTTCAAAGATCAGTTCCAGATAGGAATTCTGCCGGATTGTTTCATCCTCCAGATCCTCTGTATAAAACTGACGGGCAGAACCGGCTTCCAGTGACAGATTCTGTTCCACTCTTCTGAGTTCTTTACCCTCAAAATTTCTGAAGATCAGCCTGGCCGTACCATTGATTTTCAGGGCTTTGTCATTCACCACTGCCGCGGTCAGTTTCCCGTCTTTTTTCCATCCGGCAATCATAAGAGGACTGAAGAAGCGGGCGGCTCCGTAGTGGAGGAGCTTCCAGGCTCCCGAGTAATCTATGGATGCCCAGGAGGCAACAGGCCAGTTGTCATTGAGCTGCCAGTACAGGGCGCCCATGCAGGTGGGTCTGTTGCTCCTCCAGTATTCTACAGCCGTCTGTATGGCCCAGGACTGCTGTACCTGGCTCAAATACAGAAAATCCTGGAAGCTGGTGGGAAAACGGAAATACCGGCTTAAGGTGGCAATGATGATTTCATTGCCTTTCAGGTTCTTCTGATGGTGCATCATTACAGGACTTGTTACGTTGTGCATGTCCTCATCCGCATACTCTTTGACCATATTGTAGGTGGGAAAGGACTGAAATCCGAACTCGCTGCAGAAGCGGGGGAGTATGTCGTAGTAGTTTTCAAAGGGCTTGCCCTCATGCCAGACGGACCAGTAGTGCATATCCCCCCGGCTGTCGTCATGCCAGCAGTCAGAGTAATCTCCTTCACCTCCCGAGGGAGAACTGGGCCACCATCTGTGACCCGGAGCCAGCTCTTTCACAGCCTTGCCGATAATCCCCTCATTGAGACGGTCGTAGTCCACAAGATACCGGTCTCTGTCTTTCCGGGATTCCTCATACCAGGTCAGAGCCCCCACATCCTCATTGTTGCCGCAGAACAGAGCCAGACAGGCATGGCTTTTCAGCCGGGGAATCTGCACCCGTACTTCTCTGTCCACAGAGGCCAGAAATGCTGGATCCGCCGGGTAGAGAGAGCAGGCGAACATAAAATCCTGCCAGACCAGAAGACCCAGTTCATCACATCTGTTATAGAAGTGCTCAGTTTCATACTGACCGCCCCCCCAGACCCGGATCATATTCATATGGACCTTTGCCGCCGACTCCAGCAGATGATTTATCTTCTTTTCATCCTGACCGGAGGGCAGAGCGTCGGTGGGAATCCAGTTGGCTCCTTTGGCAAAAATATCCCGGCCGTTGACCCTGAAAAACATGGTGAGTCCGGTTTCATCCTCTTCATTCACAACCTCAATGGTTCTGAAGCCGACTCTCAGAGAGTGTGTTCTTTCTCCCAGATCCACCTGAAGGTCATACAATTTCTGATCACCCTCGCCGTTGGGCCACCAGAGCTCGGGTTTATCAACCTTGAGAGTTCTTTCCAGAAAATAGATACCCTCGTCCAGAGGCACAGACTCCTCCAGTACTGCTCCGGCCAGGCTTATCCTCAGAAGGGCTTCCATCTCAGCCGCTGCATGAACGGTGGCGCTGACTGTCACATTCCAGCTGTCTCCCTGCTGTTTCAGCTCATAACTGAGGCCTTCCATCCGGAGGGGAGAAATATCCAGCTCCACAGTCTGGTACACCCCGCCGGTCATAATACAGGGACCCCAGTCCCAGCCGCCGTGGCACTGCACCTTCCGCAGAAAATTCCTGGAGGGGGACTGCACAGGGGCCGGTGTAGCGGGAACCGTATAGGGATGGATCTCCGCCCGTTTCACGGCTGTTTTCTCGGCTGAATCAATATAAATTTGTATTCTGTTGTTTCCTGACTGCAGGGCTTCAGACGCATCCAGCCAGACGGGGATGAACATATTGTCACTGCTGCCGATTTCAACACCATTGATCACAATCCGGGCTGCCGTATCGATCACTTCTCCGTGAAAATTGGGAAGATGCCCCTCGGGAACCCCGCTTAACTCAAAATCCCGTTCCAGGACCCAGTCCAGCTGATGAACCCACTGTGTGTCCAGCTCATTTCTGTCCTTATAGGGGTGGGGTATGATTTCTGCCGCAATCAGGGCTGTATAAATATCACCGGGCAGTTCAATGGTAGTACTGATCTGACCGTCTGTGGATTTCAGGGACCATGTCCCTTCCAGGTTTATCTTATTCATTTTCTGTCCTTCCCGGCCTCTGCAGTAGTGTTCCCGTAAATCCGGCTGTTCCGAAAAACAAGGACAACTGCGGTCTGCCGATAAAAAAAGGTACCGGATGCATCTGCTTCCGGTACCCCGTATGTAAGTATGAAGAGATTTTATCCCTTTACGGCACCTGCAACAACACCCTTGGTGATCTGCTTGTTGAAAGAGAAGTAGACTACCATCACGGGAATCGTGGCAATAACCAGAGCCGCCAGCTGCCATCCCAGCTGCTGACTGGTCAGGCTGGTGAAGGAGTAGACTCCCACAGGCAGAGATTTTGTAAAATCCGAACTGGATAATACCAGTACAAGGAGAAACTCATTCCAGATTCCCAGAGCACTGATAATACTGATGGTGATGATTACCGGTACGGTCATGGGGATGATGATGCTCCAGAATGTTCTGAAGGCTGTGGCCCCGTCAATATAGGCCGACTCCACCAGGGAGCTGGGAAGGCCTCTCATAAACTGTGTACTCAACAGTACAGACAGGGGCATACCAAAGGCTACATAGACCAGGATAATCCCCAGATGAGTATCTGTCAGTCCCACCGATGAGAGGAGGAGAAACAGGGGAATAATCACCGAGTTTATGCTCAAAAGATATCCCAGCCCGATGATACCCACCACTATGCGTGACAGCATTTTAAACTGCATCTTGCTGATAGCAAAGGCGATCATACAACCGAAGATAACTATCAGAAAGGTGGATACCCCGGCATAGATAATACTATTTATGAACTTACCTCCCAGGCCGGCTCTCTGTATGGCCGAACGGTAGTTGAACCAGATAGTCTTGCGGTGGATGGTCTTCTGCATTTTATCGGGCAGTTCATTCACAACAACAATATCACCGGGCTGCCTGCCGGCTATTTCAGAGGGAAGATCCTCTTTTACACGAAAATGCATCATCAGGCGGCGTGTGGGGCTGATGGTTGTAGACTCGATAATCAGACGTTCTCTTGTATCGGTTTTGGTATCATAATCAGGGACAATATTAAGAGAAGGTGCTACTACAACATATTCATCATCATAGTTGTTGAACAGGTCGTGGGGCAGAGCATAAATATCCCTGGTCAGCTCCTCATTTGATTTGAAAGAGGAGTAAAACATCCATCCCAGAGGGATAATGGTGATCAGGGTCCAGGTGATAAATACAATATAGGACAGTATGCTTCCGATTACAGAACCTATTGGTCTTTTTCTTTCTACTATGTTTGTCATCCTACAATATCCTCATCAGTGTCAAATCGTTTTCCGATCCAGTTGCTTACGAGGATCAGAGCCACCGAAATAATTACGATGGCATTGGAGATGGCAGAACCGTAGGCGAAACGCATTTCATTCCGGTAGTCCTGGAAGGCGGTCTGATACATGAAAATGGGCAGTACCATGGCATTGTTTCTCTGGAGTCCCTGAGTGGTCATGGCAAAGATCAGATCAAAACCCCTTAAGGAACCGGCAATAGCCAGAATCGTCGATACCAGTATGGTTCCTGTCAGTAGGGGAAGGATGACTCTGCCGAAAATCTGGGGTTCGGTAGCACCGTCGATTTTGGCGGCTTCAATCATGCTTTTATTCATCTTCTGCAGATTGGCCAGGAAAATAATCATATAAAAACCGGTATACATCCAGATCAGGGCAAAGCCGATGGGATACATAACCGTTTCTGCTCTCAGCATTAAGTCAAACTGAGCCGATGGATCGCCGGTGACGATCTGGATCAGTCTTGAGGCGGGACCGTCTGCGGAAAACATGCGTTTCCAGAGAATCCCGATTACGATAGTGGATAGGAACTGGGGAAGGAAAACCATGGACTGGAAGAAAATTCCTCCCTTTACTTTGTTTCGGTAAAGAATATAGGCCAGTACAAAGGCAACGGGGATCTGTCCGAATACGGATACGGCAACAACAATCATATTGTTTTTGAATGCATGCCAGAAATTGGGGTCCTGCAGCATGGCTTTGTAATGATACAGTCCAAGGAAATTCCAGTCTCCCCCTCTGTTGGGGTTGTAGTCTGTCAGACTGAGCCATACCGAGTTAAAAATGGGGT
>JAQQAM010000178.1 GCA_028532905.1 Spirochaetales bacterium | reverse complement strand
GCACATTCTTGATGTTGCCCTTGCGGATGATCTTCAGTATGGAATTGACAACCGTATCATTCAGACAGACCGTTACATCCACATCCAGATTATGGGCCATGGTTCTGTAGCTGTTTCTGATGACAAGGGCCATGGCCTTGTCTACACCCAGAGTTTTGGCATAAATACCGGTGATCAGATTGAGTTCCTGATTGTTGGTCGCCGTAATGATCAGATCTGTCTCTGCCAGAAATTCCTCTTCATTGAAGCTGTCTTCCGTGACATCTGCATGGGTAATCAGTGCCTGGGGAAAGCGTTCGGCAAGTTCTTTACAGCGCTCATAATCTTTTTCGATAATCTGTAGGGATTTTTTCTGTTTTTTGTTCAGCAGTCTGCCCAGACGGCTTTTTCCCGTCTGTCCGTTTTGCTCCTGATCCAGCAGTTCCTCTGCAACATAGGCGCTTATATGGCCGCCGCCAATCAGTGTAATTCGGTTAAGCTCGGTTTTGCTCAGGTCTTCCAGTTTGAATATGGTTTCAAAACCCTTTTCCGTGGAGATGATATAGATCACATCTCCCTCCTGAATCACAGTCTCTCCGCTGGGGATCAGGTAGTGATCATCCCTGAGAATGGCTGCGATGAGAAAGGCAAAATCCATATGCTGCCTGACGGACCGCAGACTCTGTCCGATAAAGATGGAATCCTTTTTGATGCTGAGATTTCTCATCTGCAGGCTGGTATTTTCAAAAAGCATAATATCACTGCGGGCACCGTGGCTGACGGCGTAGCTGATGATTTTTGCGGCTTCTATTTCAGGATTTATCACATGATCGATTCCCAGAAAGGAGTTGGAAATCATTTTGGTTCGGGAATAGTCGAGGTTTCTGACTCTGGCTATTGTTTTGACCTGTTCGTACTCTGCGGAAACCAGACCGCAGGCGATAAGGTTTGTTTCGTCACTGGCGGTGACACTTACAAAAATGTCCGCCTTCTGGATACCGGCTTTACTGAGGCTTTCCAGATTGTTCCCTTCATCATTGATAACGAGACAATCCAGTTTATTGGCTGCATCCCTGGCTTTATCAGGGTCTCTTTCGATGAGAGCCACATCCTTTTTTTCCAGTATCAATTGCCTGGCCAGCTGAGTTCCAACCCTTCCGGCACCTAATATTACAATATACATACTGCAAAGAGGATACTCGCATAATCTGTATCTTGTCAATTTGGAACTGTTTAAATAAAACAGTGTTTCAAAAAAACAAATAATACTTTTTCACACAGAAATTGGTATAATATTGAGTTGTTTTAATATGAATTGAATAGAATAAAATCTTTATATGTAAGGGTATATCGCCCTGGAGGATTCCCCTGATCAAAACAGGGGATTCCAGAAAACTGAACCCCTTATTTCTGAAAGCCTCTGTTAAAAAACACTGATTCAGGGCATTTCTCTTTATATCCGCCCTTCAAACAGGCCTTTTCAAAGCCGGATTTCAGGACAGTTCCCCCTGTTTTTTTTAATCTATCAATTTTATTTTCGTTTTTTCTGTATAATATTAATTGTAATGAGTTATTTCTGTGAGGCATAAGAATGAGTACAAGTAGAGTTAAGACTTTTGTGATCGATACCAATGTCCTGATCCACAGACCTGATGCCCTAATATCATTCCGTGACAGTGAAGTTGTTATTCCCATCTGGGTTCTCGAAGAACTGGACAAGCTGAAAAGTGAAGCCGAGGGCCGGGGCAGAAGCGCCAGAGCCGCTATCCGTTTTCTTAATGAAGTGAGCCGGCATGGAAATCTTCAGCAGGGGGTTAAGCTCGAATCAGGGGGAACCCTCAAGGTGGTTCTGGATTATGACCGCTCAGTGGAAGAGTCCCTGTCATCATCCAAAATGGACAACAAGATTATCCTCTGCGCCAAATATCTGCAGAGCAGCAGTCTGGAGAGGAGAAATCCCGATGTCTTTTTTGTCTCCAAAGATATTAATGCCCGGATCAAAGCCATTTCCATCGGGATCAAAGCGGTTGATTATGAAAAACATAAGGTCAATATTCAGCATCTTTATGACGGCTTCAGAGAACTCCATGGCGAAAAGCAGGCTATTGCCGAGCTGAAGGAGAAGGGAGAAACCCCCATTCCCGAAGTCACTGTCTTTCCCAATCAGTATCTGATTCTCAAGGAAACCGCCGATGACAAGGCTTTTATCATTGCCCGCTGTGATACCAAAGACGGCATGCTGCGGCTGGTTGATTCTACAATGGAACCGATTCTGGGCATCCGACCCTTGAATCCGGAACAGAGAATTGCTCTGGATCTGCTGCTGAATAATGATATCAACCTGGTGACCCTGATTGGCAAGGCGGGAACCGGCAAGACTCTCCTGTCTCTTGCTGCCGGTCTGCGGAATACTATGGAAGAAAAGAATTATACCCGCGTTCTCCTCAGCCGTCCTGTAATTCCCATGGGAAAGGATATCGGCTACCTGCCGGGAGCCAAGAATCAGAAAATGAGCCATTGGATGCAGCCTCTTTTCGATAACCTGGAATATATCATAGAAGTGGCTCACAAGCAGAATCTGAAGAGTATTGATCAGGTTCTGAACAACAAAATAATTGAAGTAGAGGCTTTAACCTATATCAGGGGAAGATCCCTTCCCAAACAGTATATTATAATAGATGAAGCCCAGAACCTGTCTCCCCATGAAGTAAAAACTATCGTCAGCCGTGCCGGGGAGGGGACTAAAGTGGTTATAACCGGCGACCCCCATCAGATAGACAATCCTTATCTGGATGCCGAGTCAAACGGATTAACCTGTCTGGTTGAGGCCTTTCGGGATGTGGACATCGCAGGACATGTAACCCTGGGCCACTCCGAAAGAAGTCCTCTGGCAGAGCTGGCATCGGAGCTGCTGTAATGCCTGAGTATTCAAAAAAAGTTAAAGCCGAGCTGGTCAAACTCAGAAAAAAGGCCTTTGAAACCGCCCAGGCCAGGGAACTGGAACTCCTGAGCCGGGAATTTGATAAATGGAAAAAGAAAAGAATATCCGCCGATTCTCTTGAAATTGCCATAGAGAATCATAAAGGATTCAGAAAAGACATTCTGGAAAGCCAGTATCAGGAAGACGGGGATCCCGGTATACCTGTTGCCGATGCATTAAACAGAGGATATCTCAAAAGAGATGATTTAAGCAGAGAAGCATATTATTCTATTGAGATTTTGATTGATCTGAGTAATATTTAAAGTAGGACCCTGGTCGAACTTTTTGTTTTCCTGCGGTCTGAACCGGATTATGAAACGGTTGATCTGTTTCTCCAGAAGAAGGGGATGTTATGGATGAAGTGAAATTCTGCTCCTATTGCGGTAAATTAACCAGCTCCACCTACAGCTACTGTCCCTGGTGTGGAAAGAGCCTTGAAAATAAAAGTAATATCTCCGATGTTCTGAATCATTCTCTGGATAAAATTGAGAAAATCCAGCTGGAAGACCGTCTGCTGGAACTGGAAAAACTGGAATCATGCCTTGATCATCTGGAAGAGGAAATTGATGCCTTTCTGGCAAAATCTTCAACCTGATTTTCCTCCTTTTCTTATTGCCCGAATAATCCGATAATAAACAGCATATGCGTTCCAAACTTTCGTTTTTAATCCTGATCCTCACTGTTTCCCTGTCTGTTTCTGCTCAAAACCGCAGGCTTGATTTTGAATCCTTTGATATAAACAGCAGAAATGAGATCATAACAACTGTCCGGATTCCCTCACTCTCGGGAGATGCCTATACCTCTCTCCTCAGAGGACGGGCTGATACTCTCACACTGGAAGCTCTTACCATGTACCCGGAAAGGTCATTCTATTTTCCAGGACCCAATGAGCTGATGATTCACAACCACCTGGGGTGTTATCTGTATGACTCAGATAACGGAACCTGGCAGGAAATGGACTTCATGCCCTCCCTGTCCACCGGTCAGCCGGTCTCTCCGCTGGCCCTTCAGTTCCTGGAAATGAGCCCCGACGGGCGGTTTGCAGCCTATATCCGGGAAGATCAGGAAGACAGGGCCTCTCTTATTCTGTATGACAGGGTCATGAAGGTCAGCCTCACCGTCACAAGCCGTCTGAACAGAGAGTATCAGGAAAAAATAGTAAAATGGTCTCCCGATTCCCGGTATTTCATTTACCGGAGAGGCCGGGAGCTGTACTATTTTTCCATTGAACAGTATCTCTCCGGCCGGATACCGGCAGAGTCTTTCAGGAACACCGGCTTTCTGGATATACAGTCGGTTCAATGGGGTAAAGGAAATTATCTGTATATTCTTAAAGACAGGCATCTGTATAGAATTCACAGCTCCGAGTTTTTTACCCGCTCTTTTTATTCCGAACCCTTCCGGAAGGGGACAGTCCGGGGACGCCTGCCGGTCCCCTTCAATCCAGTTTTTGACCGGTACATTACAGACAGCAGCGGAGGGAATCTGATTCTTATCAAAAATGAAGAGCATCTGATGGTTCTGTCTCTCGATACAGACACAGAGACGGGAACCGCACAGACTCCGACTCTTCATCTCGGAATTCATGATGAGCTTCTGGATACCCTCTGGCTGGATAAGGGAATACTCCTGGTGTTAGTGAAAAACCGGACAAGCGGTACCTCTTCCCTGTACAGATACGGAGAGGCGGGACACTTCATTCTTCAGGATCAAGGCCGGTTCACAGCCCTGTCTGCATCACCTGACGGCAGCCGATATGCCCTCCTGAAAGAGGATGGAGTCTCTGTACACAACAGTTCCGATTCCACTCTGGTTCAAAGTTTCTCTCAGGACCGTCCCCTTCAGTTTCACTGGGGCAAGGACAACTATTATTCAGCCGGACGCAGTACGACCCGGATCTATACACCGGCAATCAGTGACGGAACCATCATTTCTCTGAGTCAGAGCAGCGGCGCCGGTTTTAATCCCGGGGGAGAGCTGATCAGTGAAATCGGAAACAGACAGTTCAAATACAATGAGGCTCTGAGCTGGATCTCTGTGGAAGATCCTCAGGAAATCCGTCCGGCCCGAAACACCAACAGCAATTACAGAGTCTATCTGGAGCCCCTGCGGAGCAGCTGGTACAGCTCTTCCCTGAAAATAAGGAATATGGAGGGCTTATACACATCCGATCTGCTGCCCTTGTTCAACAAGCCATCCGGAATCGACAGTCCTGCTCCGCGCAGCTCCCGTACCGCGTCCAATCCCTGGTATTTTGACAGAGGCCACAGTACAGACTCAAAAGAGGTTACCCTTGTGATCAATGCGGTGGACAGTGCCCAGGGAACAAGAGGGCTTCTGAACATCCTGGAACGCTACAAGCTGCCAGCATCATTCTTTCTGAATGGAGATTTTATACATGCCAATCCCCGGGAAACAAAAATGATAGCAGACAGCGGTCATACTGTGGGCTCTCTGTTCCATACCTGGTTTGATCTGTCTTCCCGAGAGTATCAGATAGACAAGACTTTCCTGAAAAAAGGAATCGCCAGAAATGAGGACGACTACTTCATCGCCACAGGAAAGGAAATGGCCATGCTCTGGCATACCCCGGGGTATTATTTAAATGCAGATATTCTTGAGACTTCGGCTTCCATGCAATATGTTTTTATTGGTACGGATATTCCTGTTCAGGACAGAATCAGCCGTGTGAACGGCAGCAGATATGACGCGGTTAAGGAAATGGAGACTCTCTTAGCCAGAGTCAGACCCGGTTCCATTATCACTCTGACCCTGGGGGAAGAGGAAGGGCAGAAGGAATATCTGATTCAGATGCTTCCGACTATTGTGGATGAGCTGGTCAGACAGGGTTATGAGTTTGTAGAGCTGCAGGAAATGATGAAGAGCAGCCGCTTTTGAAAATCTCTGCCTTACGGATGTGTCCGGAAGGCTGGACCCTATGAGTTCCTGATGCGTTAAAATTGGATCAGACTGCAGGATAAGAGCCAAATCAGCCTTGATTATTCTGCAGATGACATATAGTTTTTTACACCACAGGAGAAAAATGTTTTTTTTCTGTATTTTTATTTAAGAATCGTTGATCTATTGCCGAAAATGAATTGATGAACCAGGGGAGGGCTTCTCTTACATGAATAAGAATCCGTTAAACGCCTATCGACAGACTAAAGTGAAAACAGCCAGTCAGGGACGTCTGATTGTCATGCTGTATGATGAAGCTCTCAAGCAGTTGGATCTTGGAATTGAAGAGATGAACAGACCCAGCCGCAAACTGGATAAAGTTCACAACTACATTGTAAAAACCCAGGATATTATCACCGAACTCATGGCCTCTCTGGATTTTGAGAAGGGTGGGGATATCGCCAAAAATCTTTATAATCTGTATATGTTTTTCAATCAGCAGCTTCTCCAGGCCAATATGGACAAGTCTGCTCAATCCCTCAGCGAAATCCGTAATATGATGGACGAACTCCGCACTGCCTGGGCCTCCATTGAAGGTCAGAACCAGAATGCCGGCGGCGCAGCACCCATGGGTGTGAATATAGCCGGATAACAGAATGTCCGCAGCCGGACAGTGGTTCCCGCTTCAGATCAAAACCCTCTGCAGTGACTACAGTGAATACAACCGGCTTCTTCAAAAGCTGATTCACCTCAGTGAAACTCCCCTTAAATCGGACTTTGAGCTGATTTTCATGGAAGAAAAAAAAATATCCTCAAAAATTCTGAATGAAGAGAGAATCCTGTCAAAATGGCTTCAGGATGTTCCTGATTTCGCTGTTCAATTTCAATCTGAACTGAATGTCCTGCAGGAACTGAGAAATCAGTCATCCAAATTAAGAAATAAGGGTAGAAGCTCTCTCAAAACTGGATTAACCTTATTGGAACGGGAAAGACGGAATGTTGATACAGGCCGTCTGCCCAAATCCAGTAAAAAGGAAACAGCTCCCAGGCTGATTGATATTGAATTATGAAAGACCCTCTCTACCTCCTGGACGGTTACAGTCTCATTTACCGATCCTATTTCGGATTCATCAGGAATCCTCTCAAAAATCCTGAAGGAAAGAATATCTCTGCTGTTTTCGGATTTTTCCGTACACTCCTCAGCCTTCTGAATAAACTGGAGGGCTACCGTTTTGCCGTCACCCTGGACTCAAAGACAAAGACCTTCCGTCATGAAATGTTTCCCGAATACAAGGCAACAAGGGATAAGTCTCCCGATGATCTGTTTGAACAGATCCCCCTGATTGAAGAAATTCTGGAACTTATGGGTATCCCTGCCATCCGCGTGGACGGTTTTGAAGCCGATGACATCATGGGGACACTGGCTGTAAAAGCCAGGGAAGAGGGACGGGCCTCCTATATCATTTCCGGTGACAAGGATCTTCTGCAGTTTGCAGGTGAGGGCATAAAAATCATGAAGCTGGAGAAGGGCAGCTCAATTGAGATGGACCGGGATGATGTGTTTGAAGACCGGGGTGTCTGGCCCGAACAGATTGTGGACTACCTCTCTCTGGTGGGAGATACAGCGGACAATGTTCCCGGAGTCGCCGGGATCGGTCCCAAAACGGCTGCCAAACTGCTGCAGCAGTACAATACTCTGGATGGCATTTATGAACATCTGGATGAAATTAAAAGTAAAAGCCAGAGACAGAAACTGGAGGATAACAGGGAGAATGCCTATTTCAGCAGAGACCTTGTTGTTATCCGTCAGGATGTTCCGGTGGATATGCCCATAGAGGCCATGACCATCAAGGATCTTTATTCCGAAGAAGCCGCACAGCTTCTGATGAAAGAGGGGATGCAGAGTCTGGCCCTTGAGCTGGTACCCGATCTCAGTGCTCCGGAAGCCGACGGGAACAAAGATATTCCCAGAGCTGAGAAAGGAGAATACAGCGCCGTTCTGACACAGGAGGATCTGGATCAGTGGGTGAAGGATGTCCGGGACAAGGGGATGGTCTCACTGGATACGGAAACCGACAGTATTGATCCCATGAAGGCCAATCCTGTGGGAATCTGCCTCTCGGTGGGTCATGAACAAGCCTGTTACATACCCATCCGGGCAGAAGGCGCAGAGTGCCTTCCCGAAGATCTCATCCGCAGTACCCTGAAAGAGCTTCTGGAAGATGAAAAAGTAAAGATCATCGGACAGAACATCAAGTATGACTATAAAGTTCTGAAGCGCTGGGGCATTAATCCGGCCAATATATATTTTGATACCATGATTGCCGCCTGGATGATCGATGCCGGATCTCCCCTGAATATGGATTTCCTGGCCGAGCGCTATCTGGCCTATAAAACGGTTCATTTCAAGGATGTGGTCCCCAAAGGGGGCATTTTTTCCGATGTTCCCCTGGAGGAGGCTGTCAACTATGCAGCGGAAGATGCGGATATCACCTGGCGCCTCTTCGAGGTTCTCAGTGTGCGCCTGGAAGAGGATAATCTGAGTGAACTGTATTTCAGTCTGGAGATGGCGCTGGTCAGAATCCTGGCGGATATGGAGATGAGGGGAATCCTTCTGAACCGGGAGGAGCTGATTGCCTATGGGGAAGAACTGGAAGACGCTCTGACGGCACTGAGAACTGAAATCTATGAGCTCTGCGGCAAGGAGTTTAACATCAACTCCACCAAGCAGCTGCAGGAGGTTCTGTTTGTGGACAGAAAACTGCAGCCTGTGAAGAAAACTAAGAGCGGGTATTCCACGGATACATCGGTTCTGAAGCAGCTGGCCAAAGAAGATCCTGTTCCTGAAAAGATTCTGATTCACCGGGCCCTGGCCAAACTGAAATCCACCTATGTGGATACCCTGCCCGGAATGGTGCATCCCGACAGCGGCCGGATTCATACCTCCTTTATTCAGACCGGTACGGCCACAGGCCGAATATCCAGCAAAGATCCCAATCTGCAGAATATTCCTGTAAAGGACGATAACGGCAGACGGATACGCCAGGCTTTCCGTCCGAAAGAGGGATGTGTCTTCCTTTCGGCGGACTATTCCCAGATAGAGCTGGTGGTTCTGGCTCATCTGTCCCAGGATCAGGGGCTGAAAGATGCCTTTATCAGCGGTGAGGATGTTCACAGCAAAACGGCGGCTACCATCTTCAAGGTGGATATAGAAGATGTAACAGCGTCTCAGAGGCGTATTGCCAAGACCATAAATTTCGGTGTTATGTACGGCATGTCGGCCTTCAGACTGTCCAACGAACTGAAGATCTCACGGGGGGAGGCTGCCGGTTTTATTGAGACCTATTTTGAAGAGTACTCCGGGATCAAACAGTTTGTGGACGATACGGTCGCTCTGGCTGAAGAGGAGGGCGGTGTCCATACGATTCTGGGCCGCTTCCGACCCGTGAAAGAGATCAACAGCAAGAATAAAATGGAAAAATCCGCGGCTGTGCGAGTGGCTGTCAATACAAGAATACAGGGCTCTGCGGCTGATATTGTCAAAAGGGCCATGCTCGGGATCGACTGGGCACTGAAGCAGAAAAATCTTAAAGCCTCAGTGCTCCTGCAGGTTCATGATGAGATCATTCTGGAAGTTCCCCGGGATGAGGTAGAGGACTGCCGTTTTCTTCTGGAAAAGGTTATGGAAGGGGCCTGGCAGATGGATGTTCCCCTTAAGGTGAATGTGGAAGAGGGCAGCAACTGGGGAGATATCCACTAGACATGATCATCGGGCTGGCCGGAAAAAGCTGCTCCGGCAAGAATCAGATTGCGGCTCTGCTGCAGGAAAAGGGGTTTGAAACCGTCGATATGGACCTGATGGCCCATGAGGCACTGGGAGCCCTGGCCGCAGCCCTTTCCGCAGCATTCGGCAGCAGTATTCTGGATGAAGAGGACCAGATAGACCGGGTGGAACTGGGCAGAATCGTGTTCACCAATCCGGAGGCTCTGAAAAAACTGGAAGATATTCTGTATCCCGAACTCCATCGCAGGCTGGATGCTATTCTGGCGGATCTGAGGAGGGGGGAAACCCTGATTGTGAATGCTGCGGCTCTGCAGAAGGCGGATTTCTGGAAGAAGTGCGACCGGATTCTATGGGTGGAAGCCCCCCTTCCTGTCAGGCTGTTCCGGGCGTATAAAAGGGACCGCCGGTCTGTAAAAGATCTTATAAGCCGATTCCGGTCTCAGAGAGAACTTAAGTCTCAATATTTTTTTTCCAGAGTCGATACTTATATTATAAGAAACGGCTCCACCAGAAAGGCTCTGCGCAAAAAGGTGGATAAGTGGATAAAAGATCTTCCACCGGAGAGATAAAAAGTATGGATAATAAAGAAAATAACACTTCTGTTGATAATAATCTGAATACACTGTGGGTTCTTCTCTCGGCGCTGGGTCTCCTGATCATTGTAGGGACCGCCGGGTTTTTCTTTTTTGCACCTGACAAGGACCAGGAAGATCTGAAACCTGTACTGGCGGCTACCGCTCCTGTCCCTGAAAAAACGGAAGTCTTCGATGCCATTGAGATGGCCAGAGACAATGAAGAAGTTCCCGGTCTCATAGACACTAGTGATGATTCCATTGAAATAGAGGTTGTGGATACTCCTGAAGCTGTAGAAGCTGAAGCCGTTCCTGCAGAACCTGAACCGGTCAAAGCAGTTGAAGTAAAACCGGCAGTGGTGAAAGCCGAACCCCAGTATAAAAATATCAGCGTGGATGTGTTCTGGATTCAGGTCGGTTCCTACAGCTCTCTGAGCAAGGCCGAATCAGTAGGCTCTTTTATGAAGGAAAAGGGACTGACCACAACCGTACAGACCAAAGATGTCAACGGAAAAGCAGTGTACCGCGTCAGAATCGGCGCCTTTAATACCAAAGAAGAGGCTGACAAGTTTTCTGTACAGGTTAAAGGGCTCGAAGGCTATGAAGAGAGTTTTGTTATTCAGTCTACTATTACAAAACAGGTCCCTTTGAACTCCTGACAGATCTGTAAAACAGTTGTATGAAAGGGCAGAACCGCGGTTCTTCCCTTTTTTTTTTGAATCCCCCGGCTCTTGTTCTATACTTTAGAATATGAAGACCAAAAAAGAACTGATAGAATTTATTTACGGAAGTGAAGCCGCTCCCTCTGTTGAAAAAAGGATTGATCAGCTGATGGATCAGTGGTCCTCTCTGATCAGGGTTCCGAAAGTTCCCCAGGGGAAACTCCCCCTCAGTGAAGATGATGTGGTCATGATTACCTACGGTGACTCCATTAAAAAAGAGGGAATGACACCCCTGCAGGCTCTCAAGGAGTTTGCTGATCTCTGGCTCAGAGATATGCTGTCGGGAATCCATATTCTCCCATTCTCCCCCTATACGTCGGATGACGGATTCTCTGTGGTGGATTACAGACAGATCAATCCCGACCTGGGCAGCTGGGAAGATGTAGAAGATCTGGGCGAGAAGTTCAATCTTATGTTTGACCTGGTACTAAACCACTGCAGCGCTTCCAGCGACTGGTTCAAGGGCTTTCTGGCAGGTGATGAGAAATACACACATTACTTTCATTCTGTTGATCCCTCTACTGATCTCTCTTCGGTCTTCAGACCCAGAGCGCTGCCCCTTCTGACGGAGTTTGAAACCGCCCGGGGAAAGGAGCAAATCTGGACGACCTTCAGTCCCGATCAGGTGGATCTGGATTTTTCCAATCCCGATGTTCTTCTTGAATTCCTGGATATCTTTCTTCTGTATGCCGCCAAAGGGGCTCAGATCATAAGACTGGATGCCATCGGGTTTCTATGGAAGGAGATCGGCACCAGCTGTATGCACCATCCCAAAACCCATGCGGTGGTCCAGCTCTACCGTTCCGTATTGAACGAGGTGGCTCCCCACGTTATTCTTCTGACAGAAACCAATGTTCCCCACAAGGAAAATATCTCCTACTTCGGAGACGGTAACAATGAAGCCCATATGGTGTATCAGTTTACCCTTCCGCCCCTGACACTGGACGCCTTTGTCAGAGAGAATGCCTCCCATCTGACAGACTGGGCCGCTTCTCTGCCGGAGGTGAATCCGGATCATACCTATTTCAATTTCATGTCCAGTCATGACGGCATCGGGGTTCTGCCGGCCCGGGGCTATCTGAATGAGAAAGAGCTGGATAATCTGATTTCAGTTGTGAAGTCAAGGGGAGGCAAGGTTTCCTATAAAGCTACCCCTGACGGCGAGATCCCCTATGAGCTGAATATCAATTACAGAGACGCTGTGAATCATCCGGATCTTCCGGTGGATCTCAAGGCCATGCAGTTTATTGCCTCCCAGGCTGTTATGCTCTGCATGGCGGGAGTCCCGGGTATCTATGTGCACAGTATTCTCGGTTCCGGAAACTGGACACAGGGAGTCGAGGAGTCCGGCATCAACCGGCGTATCAATAGAGAAAAGCTGAACAGTCAGACCCTGGTAAGGGAACTGGAAGAGGAGAATTCTCTCAGGAATCTGATCTACCGGTATTATAAGGGACTGCTCAAAATACGAAGACAGCATAAAGCCTTTGATCCCTCTTCTCCCCAGACTGTTCTTAAGCTTGACCCCGAGGTTTTTGCCCTGATCCGTACTGCTTATGACAGCAGCGAGTCTGTACTCTGTCTGCAGAATACATCACGCAGACGGCTGGATATGGTTCTGGACGGCAGAAACTGTCCGGTGGCACTGCCTGCCGAATGCAACAGCCTGACAGAGGGCGGATCGGTGGTAGAAGCAGAAGAGGGGCGCTGGGAAATTATCCTGGAGCCCTATGATGTCTGCTGGGTTGCCTTCTAGGAAGGATCTTCCGGTTCAATACACTCGGCTTCCAGACACTTTGATATAAAAAGACTGGCGGCCGAGTCTGAAGGATTCACATTCAGAACTTCGTGGAATTTGGCTATGGCCTCTTTGATTCTGAATGTTTCATAGCAGGCAATACCCTGTTCAAAAGTCTCTCTTGTTTTCATTTTCAGTTCTTTTTCCCGTTCCGACAGGCTGTCCAGAATTTCAATAACAATAATGGGATGCCGTTTTCCTTTGACGATGGTGGATCCCAGTTTTCTGGTTTCAAAATCCTCAGGGTGTTCAAGACTCTGATACAGTTCATCGCTGATGATGATGGAGGCGCCAAACTGCTTGGTCAGCTGTTCCATCCGGGAGGCAATATTAACGGTATCTGAAATAACGGTTGTCTCCATTCTGTCTGATTCACCGATGGTTCCCAGCATCAGCCCCCCTGTATGAAGGCCTATTCCCAGACAGATATCGATATATCCGGCTCTGGCCCTGGCTTCGTTGTACTTATGGACAGCTCTCTGCAGGCTGACGGCTGTGTTCAGCCCTTCATCGGTGGACTGGGGAAAAAGGGCCATGATCCCGTCTCCGATAAATTTGTCAACAAAGCCGCCTCCTTCCCGTATCACAGGAACAACCTGGGACAGAAAGGAGTTGAGAAACTTGAAATTCTCTTCCGGGGTCATGACCTCCGACAGTGTGGTGAAGGAGCGGATATCCGCAAAGAGAATGGTCATATTCTTAAGAGTCTGATCTCCCAGTTCCACTTCAAGGATACTGTTTTTATTCAGATATTCCAGAAACTGGAAGGGCACGAACCGGGAGAGGGATTTATTAAAGTCTTTCAGGTTAATGGTAAGGTCTTCAATGGTTCTGAAGGAGTAGGCAAAACGTCTGGAAAGCATAAGACTCTGGGTAAAGATAAAAAAGATAAACCCGTAGGGAACAAGATAAATACTCATGACAATCTGGTTGGAGTAGAGTATGTCATTCACCACTGTGACCAGCAGAACGCCGATGGACATCAGAATCAGGGCGGCACCGTTCCTTTTATGTGTAAAAGCCATGACAACCACAAAAAGGGAATATAAGAGTCCTGCAAATATAATCATTTCTCCGGTCATTATAAAATGATTGGAGATCCTGACAGGCAGCAGAATAAAAATACAGCCCATCAGAGCAGCAATCACGGTATACACTTTCAGAAATCTTTTGCTGTATTCAAAGGGGTACAGGCTGTTGAAATACCATACCGAAAAGGCTGCTGCTGCAGAAAAGGGGAGGAATTCCAGTCTTCGGGCTATTTCCCAGGGAAAGGCAGGGAATATGTAGGTGAGAAGCTGTTCTCCCGTGGTCATCTGCCGGAAAAAAAGTATAAGGCAGATCAGGCCGAAGTAGAGGGCTGAACGCTCCTCTTTTCTGAACATATACAGACTCAGATGATACACTGCCACAAAGGCAAGCAGCCCGAGAAGGAATGAATCAAGGAGGATCTTCCTCTGATAATAGGACGACAGAACGTTGGGGGGGGCTATGTAGAGGTCTCTCCATATACCGCTTTTTCTGTAATGGAAATTACTCACCTGCAGATAGAGGGTTTCACTGCTTTCCTGTGCTTTGAATAGAACTGTTTTCGGCAGGAAGACCGGCCGGGATGTTTTTCTGCCGGTGCCCACAGTCCCGTTTGAGGCGATCATGTCTCCTCTTAAATACAGTTCATAGGCGGAAACCGATTCAGGAATATAGAGCTTGTATAGTTCCCCTCTGCTGAGACCCCTCAGCTCCAGATAGTAAGTGGCATAGCCGCCGGGGCTGTACCTGCTCCCTTCTGCCCAGTTGCCGGGAACCTTTATGAATGCGTCAGGTTGCTCATCCTCTGCTGTCAGCTGTTTCCAGAAGAATCCCCATTCTCCCTTTAAGGGAATAACCGCATCTGTATCATCGATGCCCGTCAGGTCAATGACTCCGCCTGAAGCAGGGAGGACGCTGTAGTCTGCATGCAGATTTACAGCCAGAAAAAGAAACGTCAGGGACAGGAGGAGGTACATCTTTTTCATATAACTCAATATTATTATAGTAAACGAAAACTTTTCAATAAGAATTTTAACAAGAGGCGGAATATGCTTTGTTTTCACACTGTTCAGCCCCGGACCTTTTCAATATAATGACTAAAATTTAGAATATGAAAACGCCTGTGAGCGGTAGAAAATCAAGCGGAGTAATGATTAATGACATTTTTTGAAAAACTGGAAGCAGTCTGCAGAGAGAAAGACTCTCTCCTTTGTGTCGGGTTGGACCCTCGTGTGGATGCCAAGAAAGGAAGCGGAAAAGCCCTGAAGGCTATTGTGGAGCAGAACAGACGGATTATAGAAGAAACACTTCCCTACACAGCCTGTTACAAACCCAATATTGCTTTTTACGAAGTATACGGCCCCGAAGGACTGAAGGCCCTGAATGAAACCCTTTCTCTTATACCCAGAGAAGTGCCTGTCCTCATAGATGCTAAAAGAAATGATATCGGATCAACCGCTCAGGCTTATGCCGACTCTCTCATAGATTTTTACAAAGCCGATGCTGTCACCCTGTCCCCCTATATGGGCCGGGATGCGGTTGACCCCTTTTTGGAAAAAGGGGACAACCATGGCGTATTCCTTCTGTGCCGGACCACCAATCCCGGTGCCGGAGCCATACAGGATCTGCAGGTCAAACTTCCCGGCGGCGGATCAGAAGACCTTTATATTGCCACTGCCAGAGAATGTATCAGCTGGGGATCCCAGGTGGGACTTGTTGTGGCCGGTAACGATACAGAGGCCCTGAAGAAAGTCAGAGCCGCCTGTCCTGACACATGGTTCCTGACTCCCGGAATCGGTACACAGGGCGGTGACATGCTGGAAGCCGTATCCGCCGGATGCCGGGCCGACGGTCTGGGTATTCTCCCCAATGTCTCCCGTTCCGTAGCCGGTGCCGAAGAACCCGGAAAGGCGGCTAAAGAGTTCAGAGACAAACTGAATGATGCCAGGGCCAAAAGAAACAGCGTTTCCGGTGTGAGCCTGAAAGATCTCCGCAAGGACAAGGTCATGAAGGGGCTGATTAAAACCGAATGTTTCAAAGTAGGGGAGTTTACCCTGAAATCCGGGAAAAAATCACCTTTCTATATTGATGTGCGCCGCACGTCATCGGATGCTGCACTTCTGGCGGAAGTAGCCAAAGCCTATGCCGAATTGATCAAGGATCTCAAATACGACAGAATCGCCGGAATCCCTGTGGCGGCACTGCCCCTGGCCACAGCCGTCTCTCTGGAAGCCGGCATTCCCATGATCTATCCCCGGATGACCATGAAAGAACATGGAACGGGTAACAGAATCGAAGGGGAATACAAGAAAGGGGAAAGAGTTCTTCTTCTGGACGATCTGATTACCACTGGAAAGTCCAAGGTGGAAGCCATAGAGATCCTCAGAGGCGCCGGTCTGGTTGTAGAAGACCTGATCGTCCTTCTGGAGCGGGGAGCTCAGGGACGCAAGGATATGGAAGCTGCCGGTGTCAATCTCCACAGCTATGCCCATGTGAAAGAGCTGCTCCAGCCCTGTCACGATCTGGGGCTGATTGACGACACCCAGCTGAAAGACATGCTGGAATACGCTGCACAGGAATAAATATGGAATTCTTCAAAACTCTGATCGACATTCTCACTCAGGATATTGCTGTCGGCCCTGTGAATCTGCCTTTCAGCATACTGGGTCTTGTGACCCGGGTCGTGCTTCCCATGATCGGGATGATACTGGGATATCACATTCTTTTATGGGGAACCAGAAAGATACTGGCTCTGACCAAACTGAAGGATGAGATAAAAGACAGGGTTTTGAAGTATACAAAACTCATTCTAAAAGTTCTTGTTCTGGCAGGATTTGTCGCCTCCATCGGCAGCCTGCTGGAAAAGGAAATCTACTACTGGTTCAGCCGCTTTCTGGGTGTTCTGAACCAGCCTTTCTTTGTTTCGGGGAACACCCGGATTTCTGTTGTCACCCTGCTGATGCTCATACCTGTTTTCTATCTGGCGTCCTGGTCGGGAAAATATGCCCGGAAATTTCTGGAATCATCCCTGTTTGCCCAGTTCGGCCTGGATGAAGCCAAACGGTTCTCCATTGGTAGTCTGACCCGGTATCTGGTGATGTCTCTGGTCTTCCTCTTCGGTCTGTCTATCGTGGGTATTGACCTGTCGGCTCTGAGTGTGATTCTCGGTGTTCTCGGTATTGGTCTCGGTTTCGGTCTGCAGAGCATTGTTGCCAACTTCTTTGCGGGCATCATGATTATTTCCACCCGGCCCATAAAAGAGGGGGACAGGGTACTGGTTAACGGATATGACGGAATCGTACAGAATATCCGGTTTATCTCAACCGACATCCGGACCTTCCAGAATGAAAACATCATTATCCCCAACTCCTTTTTTGTGGACAATGCGGTACATAACTACTCCTACACCGACAGAAAAGTGGTCATTGTTAATGAAGTGGGGGTTTCCTATAATGCCGACCTGGAGCAGGTTCGGGTTGTCCTTGAAGAGATAAATGAAAGGAACCCCTATAAGATTACGGGTCCTGAAAATGTGGTGCGGATACTCAATTTCGGAGACAGCGGTATCAATGTGGCTCTCCGTACCCTCGTCAAGGATGTAGCCTTCAAGGCGGATGCCTTTTCCTGGACCAATATGGAGATATGGAAGTCATTCAAGGAAGAAGGGATCGAGATTCCCTTTCCCCAGCGGGTGGTTCATATTGAATCCATGCCGGGAGCCGGAAAATCCATTGAACCGGGTGATGAACTGTCTGTATCTGATTCTAATTCCGATTCTGATGAAGAGAATAACCTGCCCGAAGGGACGGAAGATTCATAAACCTCAGTTTTTTCTGAGAAGAATTCCTCTGTTCCCTTTGAATCTGTCATCCTGAAGGGTTTTGAATCCCTGCAGATGCCTGTCCAGCTGTGACATATCAGAGCTCCGTCCCATTATAAAGCAGAACTTGCCCTTTCTTGTGAGCTCCAGAGCTGTCCGGGCCAGATCTTCATGCCATTTTACTTTGGGAATGGGGTTGAGGTTGAGAAAAATACAGTCAAACCCGTCTTTCCCGTATGTCTCAATCAGCCAGGATTCATCAGGCAGGGTTGCGGCCTTTACCTCACCCTTGAAACTGCCGGCGAGGTTGTGGGCTGTAATTTTGGTCTGCAGAGAATCTCTTGAAGCCAGTTCTATGGATTTGAAGTGATTATTGTTTCTGCTGTTCAGCCATACAGGCAGATGTCCCTGTCCGGGGTTCCAGAACAGAGCCCGGCCGGAAAATGAGCTGTGGCATAAAAGCTCTCCTGAAACATGAAGCCAGAAACTGAGCTGATCAAAGTCCGGCAGATTATAGACCGTAGAAAGCTCATATGTATCCTCCACCAGCTTGAAACTGCCTGTGTGGCGGATATATCTGTTAAAATCAAGATCCTTGTCTTTTGTTCCTTGAGAGAAATGGTAAACGCTGTGCATCTTGGTGGCTTCCGTGTGGAGCACCCGGGCACCGCAGTCTGAGATGGCCTGAGCCACCACATCCTTGAGGGTATCCACAATAACTACCGCCACACGGCCTTCGGCTTTGACGGTACGGGAGGCTTTAAAGATAAAATCCCGGATCACATGGTCACCGGCTTTTGCCGGAATATTACAGAGAATCAAATCAAGGGACTCTTTTTCCGTGTTATCCAGAAGAAGCCCTGTTTCCAGGTCGGCCTGATCAAGGGATATGCCGTTGAGACCGGCATTATGGGCGGTAAAGTGAACAGCCAGGGCATCCCTGTCCTGAAATTTCATATGCAGGCCAGGGTATTTCTTTTTCAGGCTTAATCCCAGAACTCCTGTGCCGCAGCCCGTATCCAGAGCGTCTGAATACTCCTGCAGGGGAGCTTCCTTCGCCAGTGTTTTCAGTAAAAGCCGGGAGCCGGCATCCACATCAAAGCTGCTGAACAGCCCCATGGAGAGATCAAATTTGAGCTTCTCTCCGTGAAACTGAAATCCTACCTGTTTATTGACAAGTTTTTTAAGTCTGGGATCGGCCTTATATTTCATGGGAAATCAACTGTTAACTCTTTCCTGGTATTCTTTTGTTTCCACGTTGATTCTGATCTTTTCGCCTTCTTTGATAAAAATAGGCACTTTTACGGTGAGACCGGTTTCAACCTTTACGTATTTGGTGGCTCCCTGAACGGTGTCGCCTTTTACAGCCTCTTCGGCTTCCGTAACAATCAGGTCCATTTTAGGGGGGAGTTTTATATCCAGAGATTCATCACCCCAGCGGACAACCTTGTAGCTTTCTCCCTCTCTCAGGAAGTACTGCATATCCTCCATGGAAACCATGGGAATCTCATACTGATCGTAGGTATCTGCATTCATAAAGTGGTAGCTTTCGCCGTCGGCATAGAGAAACTGGGAGTTTACATCCTCTACATCAATTTCTTCCACAATATCCTGTGTCTTGTGTGTCACCTTGAGAACCGCACCGGTTCTGAGGTTTTTAAGTTTCAGTCTGGCAAAGGCAGATCCTTTACCGGGGCTGACGAATTCTCTTTCCACTACGATATAGGGAATGTCCTTTTCCAGAAGAAAAGTACCTTTGGCAATAGAGCCTGCTTTAATCTGTCCCATTTTAATTATCCTTTAATACTATAGTTCATGCATGAACCCGAAACCCGGTTCAGCTGTTTTTTGCTTCCGGGAGTATAGCATCAAGGGGAAATAAAATCACCCCCTGAATACTCTTATCTCCCAACAGAGCAGCAATTAATCGATCCACTCCCACAGCTGTACCGGAACAGGAGGGAAAATTCTTCATTCCCTCCACCCAGGAGGAGGATGCTGTTACAGAAACCAGGGCCTGTTTCTCCTTTTCCCGTCCCTCCTGGTCATAATAGGTTCTGATTTTCTCAAGATCAGTTTCTTCCGTGTAGCAGTTGGCTATTTCGGTGCCGTCCATATACAGTTCCCAGCGGTCAGACCAGGGGGTACCGGCTTTATCGGCAGCCAGGGTTGCCAGGCGGGAAGGGTAATCCTTCAGCACAAGAGGACGGTCTGAGGGGAGCTCGGGCTCCACCAGGGTTAAAAAGAGTTTGTGGAACAGAACTTCCCAGCTCTCCTCTTTTTCTGCCGGTATACCCGCTTTTTCCAGCTGCCAGAAGAGGGACGGGCTATCCATATTCTCTTCCAGCGAGAAACCGGCAAACTCCCGGAAGGCTTCTTCCATGGTCATTTCCCGAAAAGGGGGACGGCAGCTTTGGGGAGTTTCAGGCAGAACCAGGGAGGAGACCAGCTCCTCGCAGATCCTGATATTCTGTTCCGCATTGATTCCGGTTTTATACCACTCCAGCATGGTGAACTCCGGATTATGCACCGGACTGAACTGCTCGTTATTCCGGAAACTCTTGCAGATCTGAAACAGATCTCCCGATCCCTGCGCCAGCAGCTGCTTCATCCAGATTTCCGGAGAAGGGGTCAGGTACAAAGGAGTATTCCCTTTATAAGGACTGATCAGGGAGGATGCAAAGTTTTCAATGGAGGATTCGGGAATCAGGTGGGGAGAGAGGAGGGGGGTCTCCACCTCCAGGAAATGGCGCTCTGTGAAAAACTGGCGTATACCGGTCATAAGAGCGGCTCTTGTTTTTATTTTTTTAAAGGAAGGATTCAAATAAGGGCTCCCGTTATTCTACAGGGGATTAATAAAAAAAAGCCGTCCGGTGAGACGGCTTTTTTATTAAAGCAAAAACTTATGCTTCAGCGATACACTCAGTGGGACATACATCCGCACAGGCGCCGCAGCTGGTACACAGATCAGCATCGATGACTCTTGCATCATCTTTTTCGCTGATTGCGTCTACGGGACATTCGCCTTCACAGGCAGCACAGTTTACACAGTCTTCAGCTGTAATTACATAGGCCATGGGAATCCTCCATAACAGTTTTGATTAATTACCAAAATAGCGTATATATCACTTAGAATCAATATTCTCAGGGGAAATGCTCACTTTTTTTCTCATATGCACATGAGAAATGCCGGCTTCTTCAAAGATTTCACCCTCTTCCTTATACCCTAAAGCGGTGTAAAAACCTTTGGCGCTGAGTTGGGCATTCAGGTGAACTTCGGGAATCTTCAGCTCCCGTGCCTCTTCTTCCAATGCTTTCATCATCAGAACACCCACACCCTTTCCTCTCATGGCCTTCAGAACCGCCACCCGGCCGATATGCCCGTCCCGGGTCATCCGGGCCGTTCCTGTTGCCTCCGAGCCGCTGCGGGCCAGAACATGGATCAGCTCCGGGTCTCTGCCGTCCTGCTCCAGTTCAGGGGGGACATTCTGTTCTTTAACAAAGACTTCCTTTCTTACGTGAATGATATCCTGTGAATCAGAGTTCCAGTCTGCCAGGCGTACGTCTATCTTACTCATACACAAAAGAATACAGAAACAGGGAATTTCAATCAACATTGAATGGATTGACCGAAGCGAAGGGCTGTAATATTCTTACCATAACCACATAGTGTATATATACTAGTAAAAAAAATGGTCTTAAAAACGGTTTAAAGGGCAGGGGACGTTCCCGTTCTGCCGGAAACACGGCCGTTAACACGCATCCGGAGGAGTCTAATCGATGGAACCGACAATTATGAAACAGCTGCAGAAAATAGTGCAGCAATTTCCCGAAGCCACAGCTCAGAAGAGTAAAGACAGTGAGGGCGTTTACCAGCCCACTTCCTATGCCCAGCTTTATAAAGAAGTGCAGCACTGTGCCGCCGGATTCCAGTCTCTTGGAATTAAAAGAGGAGATACTGTAGGTATTATTGCAGATAACAGGAAGGAATGGCTCCTTTGTGACCTGGGTCTCCTGGCTCTGGGCGCCAATGACGCCCCCCGGGGCTGTGATATCACATCCAAGATACTGGCCCATATCATCAGCATCCCTTCCTGTGAAACCACAGTCCTGGAAAACTCGCAGCAGCTGGAAAAGGTTCTGGAAGTTCAGGATGAACTGCCAGCCCTGAAACAGATCATCATGATGGAAGAGGCAGAGGCCGAAACAGCCGCCAAAGCCAAAAAGTACGACATCATCAACTTCTCTGACCTTATGAAAAAGGGTGAGGACCTTCTGGCCTCAGATCCCGGGATGATCGAAAAAGAGATCGCCCTGGGAGAAGAGAATGATATCGCCACAATCATCTTTACATCCGGAACCACCGGTGTTCCCAAAGGGGTTATGCTCAGCAACAGAAGTTATATCTATCAGGCCACAGCCATGCTGGAGTACATTCCTGTTTCCGAAAAAGATACATGGCTCACCATTCTGCCCGTCTGGCACTCCTTTGAACGGATTATCCAGTATGTTTCCTGTCTGAACGGTGCCTGTCTGGCTTACTCCAAACCCGTGGGTAAAACCCTTCTGATGGATCTTCAGGAAATCGAACCCACCCTGATGACAGCGGTTCCCCGGCTCTGGGAAGCCCTGTATGCCGGTATCAACCGCAATATTAAAGCCAAGGGAGAGAAGGTGGAGAAAATGTTCCGCTTCTTCCTGAAAAAGTCCATAGCCGACGAACATTACCGCTGTGTTCTGCAGGACCGCTATCCCGACTACAGCGGCCAGTCCAATGGAATGAAGAAACTGGGAGCCGCTCTGGGCCGCTTGCATACTGCACCCCTGAGGGCTGCAGGAGACAAAATTCTCTTCTCCAAAGTTGTGGGTAAAATGTTCCCCCGATTGAGAGCCGGAATCTCCGGAGGAGGCGCCCTGCAGAGGGATGTGGACAATTTCTTCGGAGCCATCGGAGTTAAAATTCTGGAAGGATACGGTCTGACTGAGTCAGGACCCGTTATCTCTGTCCGGGAAGAAGCCCATCCTGTGGTAAACACAGTCGGTCCCGCCTTTATAGGTACACAGATCAAGGCTCTGGATGCGGACGGAAAGGAAGTGAAACCCGGTGAACGCGGGGTTCTTTATGTGAAAGGTCCCCAGGTGATGGAAGGGTACTACAACAATCAGGAACTGACAGACTCAGTTCTGTCCAAAGACGGATGGCTCAATACAGGAGATATCGCAGTGATTTCCCGCAACAATGAGATCTCCCTAGTGGGAAGAGCCAAGGACACCATCGTCCTCCTGGGCGGAGAAAATGTGGAACCTGTTCCCCTTGAATCCAAGATCAAGGAATCCCCCTACATCGAAAATGCCGTTGTAATCGGTCAGGATAAGAAATACCTTTCCGCTCTGATTGTTCCCGATTTTGATGCTCTGGAAGAGTATGCCAAAAAGAACAATGTCATGTATGAAAACAGAACCCTTATAGGTGAAACACCCGAGCTGAAGGAACTGATTAACAAAGAGATTGCCGACCTGGTTTGCCCGGCCAACGGTTTTTCCAGTTTTGAGAGAATCTATCAGTTCTCCATTCTCCACAACCACTTTGAGGTCGGACGGGAACTGTCTGCCAAGATGGAGCTTCTCAGACCAAAGATTTATGAGCTCTATGAAAAAGAGATGGAAGAGCTGCTGAGCCGTTAAGGCTGAGTTGCTGAGGCTGAGACACTGAGGCTGAGCCTCCGAGGTTTCACAGCTAAAACTGAACTGCCTTGGCTGTGCGATTGAGCCAATAAATGGGGGGAGTCCGAATGGGGGCTTCCCTTTTTTTTTGACTAATCCCAATTTTAATATCATAGTATGAAGAGGACTCATAGTTTTAGGAGAATAATAATGAAAACAGTCGCTGTAATTCTGGCCGACGGCCTGGAAGAAGTGGAAGCCATAACCCCTATCGATTTTATGAGACGTGCCGGAATTGATGTGGTGACGGTGGCCCTGAAAGATTTGCTGGTCAAAGGTTCACACGGCATCAATCTTGAAGCCGACGTGCCTCTCGAAGAGTTCCCCCGTGACGCCGACGCCCTGCTGATTCCCGGAGGCATGCCGGGTTCTGCCCATATAGCCGCAGATGAAAGGGTGATAAATCTGGTGAAAGACTTTCATACTCATGATAAACTGATTGCCGCAATCTGCGCCGCACCCTCCCTGGTTCTGGGAACCGCTGGAGTACTGAAAGATAAGCAGTATACCTGTTATCCCGGTTTTGAAGACAAGGCGGGACCCTACGGAGACTACAGCGGAGAGCGTGTCGTGAAAGACGGCAATATCATAACCGGATGCGGAGTCGGGGGAGCGGCCGAGTTCTCCAGAGAAGTCATAGCGGCCCTCATCGGGGAAGACGCGGCAAACCAGGTGATGAAAGCCACCCTGCAGTCAGGGTACTGATACATATTAATTTACAGGAAGAATTATGAAAGACATTACAATCATCTCAGAAGGGCATCTTATGGACTCCGGTCTCCTCTCGGAGATCCTGAATCTCATTACTTCGGAAGAGCTGGACTACAGAATTGAAAAAATCGATATCGGAAAAAAAGCCTTTGAACCTTCCCGGGCGGAAATTAAAATATTTGCCGAAGATACGGAGTCTCTGGAACTGGTTCTCTCCAAGCTCATTCCTCTGGGAGCCTATGAAAAAGGAGCCGTAAACGCTCATTTTGAACTCTCAAGCAGAGATTCCCATGCACCTGAAGGATTCTATTCCTCCACCAATCACAGGACAGAAGTCTACTCAGGCAATATCTGGAACCCCGTTGAAGAACAGAGGATGGATGCGGTCATCATCAAAAAGGGAAACCGCTTCATCTGTACCAAGATAAGGGATATAAAAAAGGGAGATGCCGTTCTCTGCGGCAGCGATTCTGTGAGAGTCTATCCCCCCGCTGCCGAAAAGAAGGATCACGGTTTTGCCTTTATGACCAACGAGGTCTCCTCCGAGCGCAGCTACGATGTGGCCGTGGATACCATTGCCGAAGAACTGCGGCAGATCAAAGCCAAAGGGGGCAAGACAGTTGTGGTCTGCGGACCTGTTGTGATCCATACCGGAGGCGCCCCCGCCCTGTCCGCCCTCATCCGGGAAGGGTATATCCAGGGATTCCTCGGTGGAAATGCTGTTGCCGTACACGATCTGGAGACCTACTACTACGGCACCTCTTTAGGGGTGGATATGAAGAACGGGAAACCCACCCACGGGGGCCACAACCATCATATGAGAGCCATCAATAAGATAAACGGATTCGGCTCCATCAAGGCTGCCGTGGAGGCAGGAGACCTGAAAGACGGCCTCATGTATCAGGTGGTCAAGTCGGACATTCCCTATTGTCTGGCCGGTTCCATCCGGGATGACGGACCCCTGCCTGAAACCGTAAATGATATGATTGAAGCCCAGGCCCAGTATGCACAGATCATCAAGGACACGGATATGATTCTGATGCTCAGTTCCATGCTTCACTCCATCGGTACAGGCAATATGACTCCCTCCTGGGTCAAGACTGTGTGTATCGATATCAACCCCGCTGTGGTGACAAAACTGGCAGACAGAGGCACAGGACAGGCTGTGGGCATTGTCAGTGATGTGGGGCTGTTCCTGATCGCCCTGGCCGGCAGACTGGGACTGGATTTCTAGAGCAATTCATATGTACTTCATATCGGTTGTCCCGGACCTACGCCTTTATAGGTGAGAATTGTGAAAAGGAGATAATATGGACAAACAGAATATTCGATGGGGAATCCTGGCAACAGGGGGCATCGCTCGTCTGCAGACAGCAGATCTGATCACCAACGGCAGCCGGGTTGAGGCCGTAGGGTCCCGTTCACTGTCATCAGCTGAAAAATTCGGTGATGAGTTTAATATTCCCTATCGCTACGGTTCCTACGAAGAACTATGCGACAGCCCGGAAGTGGATGTCATCTATATTGCCACACCCCATACCTTTCATTATGAAAATGCCATGATGGCTTTGGAAAAGGGAAAACACCTTCTTGTGGAGAAGGCTTTTACCATCAACAGCCGTCAGGCAGAAGAGATAATCAACCTGGCACAGAAAAAGAATCTGTTTGTGATGGAAGCCATGTGGACCCGTTTCCTTCCGTCCATGCAGAGAATAAAGGAGATTGTATCCTCAGGAGGAATCGGAGAGCTGCGCCTGATTCTGGCCGATCACGACCAGTACATCCCCATGGAAAAGGCCCGCCGCCTGCATGATCCTGCTCTGGGAGGAGGGGCTCTGCTGGATCTGGGCATATATGTCATTTCCCTGGCCGATTTTATGCTGGGGGAACCGGAAAAAATGAGCGTTGAAGGAACCATGACAGATTTGGGTGTGGATGAAATGACGGCTATGCTGTTCCGTTATGCCAATGGGGCCCAGGCGGTGCTTCACTGCGGATTTATGACTCCCGGGTCCAACAAGGCTGTTCTGGTGGGAACGAAAGGAAGAATAGAGATTGACCCTGTGTGGTATACGCAAACTTCCTTCACCCATCTGGATGCAGACGGCCGGGTCATCGAGCGCTATGAGGACACTATTAAAGGGCGGGGCATGCAGTATCAGGCGCAGGAAGTGGAATCCTGCCTGGCAGCCGGGAAAACAGACAGTTCTGTAATGCCCCTGGCTGGCACCTTGTCCATTATGAAAACCATGGACCGGATACGGGATGAAATCAATTTGGTGTATCCCGAGGAAAAAGAATAAATAGGAGTCTGTAAATCCCTGCAGATTTCATCCCCAGGGACTGTGCTTTCCGGGACACCTCTTCTGCTCCGGCCACTGTCGGGGCAGAGTCTGCCACGCATCCCTCCAATCCCTTTCCGGGATTTTTCAGTTTATTCCGGGAGGATATTTCTTCCAATTCGGAATAACACTTTTATAAAAAGTATCATGATGACAGACAGGATAATCGTTGAAACAATCAGAATCCCTGCTTCTTTAGGACTGTGTATATTCTTTATCAAAATAGCAAGTCCAAAAGGCATAATCAGTAACAATCCGGTCAGTAAACCCGGCGCATATGTTCGTAATGCAATTGTAGCTGCCAGATGAGGAAAAATAACATTTAAAATCATCATTAGTATGAAACTGTAATATAGAAATCCTGATAGGGAATTCGTCTCAGAAAACAGGATGTATTGAAATGTTAATAGATATCCTACAGCAGTGACAATAATCAGGGCAAATCTGAATTCAGTTTCATTTACAGCTGTCTGATATTTTTCAGCTTTTTCGGACCATGCCGGTAACCAGAGGGCTTCTTCCATATTATGAAGACTGAAACCAAAAAGGAATAATATTGCCAGCAACTTGTTTCTCCTCTATTTATGTAAATATCTGCATCTGGAAAGGGAATTTTATTAAGAAAATGATTCCTCGGGAATTAGAGTCAGATTTTTCTGAAGTATATCCCTTCTGAAGGAAGTCAGCATTGCGTCAGACATTTTAATAGAAAAGTCACTTCTATAAAGAGATTCGATTTTCCTGATTTCAGAGACTTCCCTGGAGAATGTTTCAGCTGATTTTTCTTCTACAGTTACTATATCCTTTATCCAGATCACTTTATCACATAAGCCGTTCTCCTGAAGGTAGGAAGCGAAAGACCGGCAGTTGCATAGGGACTGATCTTTAATTAAAGAGCATTTCCCTGTCATATGGTTTTGTGCTATTTTCCTGGCTCTGTGCAGATATACCTTTACACTGGATGGCTTTATTCCCAGGATTACAGATGTTTCCTCCACTGAAAATCCGGATATAATACGCAGTGTGAAGACTGATCTGTATCGGGGGGGCATACAGTTTAAAAACATCTGGAGACAGGTTTCCCGAACCATTGATGTAAGGGCGATATCTTCAGATTCTCCGGATTTATTTATGGTATTAAATATTTCCGCCTGATGGATTCCTTCAGTATCTGCTATGGCTACAACGGGCATTTTTTTCCAGTGGATATGACGTTTTTTCGCAAGGTTGACAAGAATCCGGTAGAGCCAGGTGTACACAGCGGATTCTTTTCTGAAAGCAGGGTAGGCCTTGTAAGCCTTTTCAAAACACTCCTGAATCAGATCTTCTGAATCTTCCACACTGCCGGACATTCGAAAAGCATAATTATAGAGTCTCTGGTAATGTTCTCTGAAAATAATTTCGAACTCATTATTAATTTTTTCACAGCACATACATTTGCCTTCCAGGAGAACGTTAATGCTTGAGAATATAAAACCCGTATTCACTTATTGTCAATATCATTGGAAAAATGAAAATAAAACTGTAACCAATTCAGATAGTTTATATCTAAGGGAGAAAATACTGGAGGTATAACAATGAATACGAATCAATTAAGTGCAAAGATCAGATTAAAGGATTCACATGTTCAGTTTGAATGCGTAGTAGAGGGACAGCAACCGGTAATGGTTGATTACTTTCCTCCCCTTGGAAACAGAAAAGGCAGTACCTCCCTGGAACTGCTGCTCTTTAGTTTGAGCAGTTGTCTGGGAACAACTTTCTGTGCAGTCGCAAGAGGAAGAATGAAAAAACAGATTGACTCTTTAGTAATACATTCGGAAGGGGACAGAAAGGAAGGTCATCCTGCTTCCTTTAAAACCATCCGCCTTTTCTTAAGAATTGATTCTCCTGATATGAACGCAGAAGAAGCGGCATCCGTATTGTCCGCTGCAGAGGAATCACTCTGTCCTGTGGCTGATATGATCAGGGGAAATGTCGTTCTGGAGATGCAATATCAGGTAGGAACCGGACCCCTGATAATGCTCTGAAACAAAATAGATTATAATGATTGATTAAAAGAGAGGTAATATGAAAAAACCGGTCTATTTTATCGCCAATATCAGAATCACAGATGAAGATCTATACAGGAAATACCTGAACAGTTGCAGTGAGATCTTTTCCAAATACGGAGGCAAATATCTGTCTGTTGATGAAGATCCGGAAGTCCTTGAAGGTGAATGGGATTACTCCAGAGCCGTTCTCATAGAGTTCCCTGACAGGGCTGAATTTAATCGCTGGTACAGTTCTCCCGAATATAAGGATATCCTCCAATACCGGCTCTCTGCTGCCCAGTGCGATACAATACTTATATCTCAGAACAGCTGAATGCATTATGGCATTCTCAACTTCTGTTGATATTCACTCTTGTATTAATTCAATATTCCTTTCTATCAGGGCTTCATGAAAATACTGATGGTTTACAATGGCTATCAGTCCGTTATTCCAGGACATCTCGATGGTTCCCTGAGATCCGGAAATGAGTGAACAGGTCTCATTTCCGGAAATTTTAGTTATCTGTAATTGTGCGGAAACAATTGTTCTTAATCTTTTAAGTTCATCAAATACCTGTTCAGGACTCAACCCATCCCCGTCCATTTTATATTCCCTGACCTTTCCCGGGGTCAATTGAAGCTGATCACGATTGGGAAGGACAAAAGAATTAGTTTCTTTCTCCAGCAGGTGGTGTATCTGTTTTTTGATACTCCAGGAATCCTGAAGGGGAGGCACAAACTGATAGACATCATCAGACAGATCCGAGACCAGGTCCATGAGAGAATCCAGTGATGACAGGTATCCCCTTAAAGAATAATTAAAATCAGTTTTTGCCAGGTCAAAGTCAAATTGCTGATTCATTATTGCCTCCATTCAAACTTTCTGGCCAGACTGGCAGTAAACCGGGCTGCCGGGGCTCCGTCCAGTACATTGTGATCCAGTAAAACCGTCAGATGCATTATATCCCGTATCTGTATTTCATTCCCAATAACCTTTGGTTTTTTATTGATCGAACCGATCCCGAAACTCAGGTTGTGAATGCTTTTGGGAATAATCCAGCCGGACATGCTGCTCAGGCCTCCTACATTTGTGACCAGCGCCGTACCCATCATATCTTTTCGTTTGAAAGGATTCTGCATAATCTTTTCCATGATTTTAACTCTCAGAAAAGCAGGAAGTCTGTAATACAGCCACTGCCCGGCATAGTTTGTATCGCTTAAAACAAAATCCTTTTCAGTCTGTATTTCTTTCTTTTTAAGTACTTCAATTTCGTTGTGGATCTGTTCAATTGATTTACAGTTTACCTTCTTTATGACGGCAACCAGAGGAACCAGTTCCTCCTTATAACTCCGTTCAATCATTATGGAGAGATCAACATCCTCAAAGGAGACAATTCTTTTTTTACCATAGAGCATTCCCTGAACCTGAGGATTTTCTGCTATGGCATCTGCAAAACACTTTAAAATCCAGGCATTAAGGCTGAGATTCTCACCGTTTCTGATTCTTGAGCGGATCTCTTTTCTGCCTTCAGTGATATCTATTTCTATTAACCCTGTCACATGATGCTTTTTGTTCCCGATCACTCCCACATCAAATGTGGCCAGCCGGGAGAGGGGTATGTTTTTAGTCTGATAAGAGCTCATTGTTATCCTTCCATTGAGGCGGGTCGGGATTCCATCCTTCACCATTTTAATTATTTTACGGTTATCTCATTCTCAAACAGAAAGTAGTTCATATCTTCTTTCGAAGATCCATAGGTCAGTTTGTAGGTCTCCGGTTTCAAATCATATCCGATCAGCAGACTTGTGCTGATCTTACCCTTTGAATCAGAGCTAAACTCTGCTGCATACACAGCTGAGTAGATAGACTCTCCCACCTCTTCTCCGGATTTGCTGTACAGGGCAATATAATAGTCCTCATTGGGCTTCAGATCATTTAAATAAATGTACACCTTGTCTTTATACCCCGCCGATACATTCTCAAGCTTTGAAAAAACATCAATCTCTTCGGATAAAGAGGTGGTCATTTTCTTCATGACCATAGGAAACGTTTTTGATACAGAGTAGTTATAGTCTATTTCAATGCTGGCTTCCCAGATACCCTTATTGAGTGTGGCATTTCTGTTAAAGGGGATAAAAAGAGCCAGGTTGGGAAGGTTCCCATATTCGGCGTAGGGATTGATTAGAAGCGGATCTATTTCCTGGCTGATATATTTTTTTTGAAACACATCACCCCCTTCAGACCGGAGGGTGACTTTAACTTCATATTGAGGATCAGGACTGTTCAGAAGGTACAGGTAGTCTTCATTGATCAGGATGCTCTGGTTATCCGGATCAGAGTCGTCAAATTCCGGATAAATAGAGATATGGGGTATCCTGAAATCACTGAAACCATCTGTACCAATCTCTCCATGGGAATCCGGAAAAGAGGTAAAGACTCTCTGTTCAACAGTATCGTTGAGAGGGATTTCATCCGCAGTGGTTTCAATATAACCGCCATAGACCCAGTAACTCTTTCCCTTGTAGTCTATCTCATACCAGGGCTGGTTAAAGCTGTCAATGGACTCCGTCCATGCCGATTGAGAGAGAATTGTCACTTCTTCCCCATCCATCAGTGACCCAACCTTTCCGGCATCAAGGTAGGGGAGTTCTCTTATACGCAGATGATCCGTTGTACTTGTTCCGGTAATCACGATTGCCTCAGGGATGATTGTTTCTGCTTCCTGAATACCTGCTACCGGATAGTCCTCCTGTTCAGCCTTTTTCTCACAAGCCATCAGGCTCAAGACTATCAGGATATAAATTATTTTTTTCATAGTATCTCCCGGATTTTTTATTCCCGTGTCATTCCGTCTTATTTCCTGTTTGACAGATGCTGGTTGAACAGCCATTGAACCACTTCAGGATCATTGTATGCTGGAGATCCTGTATGTCCCATTCCGGCGTAATGGCTTTTTTTAAAGATATCAACCCCAGCCATGTTCAGTGAGGTTGTGGTTCGTTCATACCCGGATACGGTCACTGTTTTAACATATTCATATGCACCCTTACTGCTGGTCAGGTTCTTGACATACGCGTAGGCCTGGTTGGATATTCGCCTGTCATCATCGGGGTCTTCGCTTAATAAGCCGTTACCATATCCGAAGTCATAGGAGTCACTGAGACCCACATGGTACCAGACTGAGGTTTTCCCTGCTATGGAATCGGATAAAGCGGTATTGCTCCCGCCGGCGCAACGGACAATTCCGGCAGCAGTTAATCCTTGAGCAGCTTCCAGGTTGGACGCAAAAGGGTAGGAACCCGAACCTCCGGCAGAAAATCCGGACAGGTAAATTCTGTTTATATCAATTCTGTAGCTGTTTACAAGTTCTGCAATCATACTATACGTCCAGTCACTGATTTGTGCTGCATTCAGGCAGAAACAGGGATAGTCCTTCATCCTTTCTGTATTCCCTGCCACAAGACTTCCCGAGTAGTGGACATTGATCATCAGAGGATAATATCTTTCTGCGTTGTAATCTTTATTGTAGTTCCAGGGGAGCATAAGTTCATAGGTACGGAGTGTTCCGTTATCGTTATAACTCTCAGTTGTGTAGACAGGCATCTCAGCATCATCAAATTCTTCACTCACAGGATCATGCTGAAACGGCTGATTCTCAGAACTGCTGAAAAGATTACTGCATGAAACAAGGGTCAGGAGAAAGACCGTATACAAGGTCATTGTCAGGGCTGTCTGAGTTATTTTAGTCATGATCTGTGTCTTCTTCCTTTGTCTGTTAACTTACATGATTTGCAGAAAATAACAACATTTCTTTTGAAACGGAGCTCTTATGTTGAGTTTTTTAGATTCCCAGTAAAGGTAAAATCGTATTTCTGATCAGTTCAATCCTGTCTTTGGCCCGGGGCATAAAGGTGGAGCTGACGGCAATGACGACATGTTCTTCAGGATGAACAAAAATGACATTGCCTCCATCCCCGAGAGCTGCATAGCAATGGGGACCAATGTCACTCAATACCCACCACAGGTATCCGTATTCCAGATGCCCCCACTGACTGTGTTTGGATGTACTCTCCTGTATCCAGTCGGAGGAAAGAAGCTGTCTGCCCTTCCACTCACCCCGGTTCAGATAGAGACTGCCGATCTTCAGCATATCTGTTGTTTTGAGGCATAAACCCCATCCGGCAGTGTTCACTCCTTCAGGACCGGCAACCCAACCGGCAGGGCTGCTGCTTTTCATAAAAGCGAGATGTTCCTCTTTCGTTTGAACTCTTGTGCTCTGTACTGCCTCGATTCCCAGAGGTGTGAAAAGGTATGTGTTTGCAAAATCCAGGAGAGACTGTCCTGTTGCCCTGACAAGAACACCAGAGAGAATCTGCAGACAGACGGTGGAATATCTGAAATCTCCTATGGTTCCTTTTCCTCCCAGTAAATCAAGAGAAGCCATTGTCCAGTCATTACTGGAATAGACTTTCGTATAGGGTTCTGATCTGGTTTTGTAGGGAGCTGTCATAGTCAGAAGATGTTTGAGGGTAATTGTCTGAATGGTCTTTTCTCCCCGTTTGACCGTATATTCCGGGAAGAACTCAAGAACCTTCTGATCAATGCTTTTGATTCCCCCCTGGCCAAGGGCAATCCCCAGCAGGATTGAGATAATGCTCTTCGTGACCGAGGCTGTATGGATCGTGGTAACATCTGAAAAACCCTCTCCATAGTACTCATATTCAACCCTTTGATCCTTTGAAATGATCAGCCCGGCCATATTTCTGTAATCCGTCTGAATGATATCCGTCAAATTCTGAAATCTGTTCTTATTCAATTTACCTCTTCTCCTGTGCTCATAGGAAAAAGGATAAAGAACAAATTTTTAATTGTAAAAAAAAAAATTAAAATTAATTTTACAGAGTCTTGAGGAGCTTCTTTTTTATAAATCCGATGAGTTGAGACAGCTCTTGGAGTTAGAATTGGAAAAAACCGTTTTCCTGTACCCTGAAAGGACAGTTTTCCGGAAATCCCCCGCAGGGAAGCAGCGCGTTTGACATTCCCAAGTCTTCTTTTTCTGTACGTGTACAAATGGGAACCATCTCGATCTCAAAACCACCAGATCCACTGGATTGAAGAAAAGGAAATTCTTCTTTGAAATGAATACATTTGTCCATATTGATCTCTTTTTAATTAAATTTCTTATTAATTCTATAGTACATCCAGAAACAGAATAAATCAGTGTTTATTTGTAATTATTCTAATAAAAATGTATTTCATTATGGAGTAATGTATTATTCGAGTATTTGTCTCCTTTTTATCAGGTGATAATCAGATTTGGCAGATGAACCGGATTATACGCCCAGCGCTGACAGGTCGCTGATCTGACAGCCCTTTTTTTCATAATACTCAATCATCTCGGGGATCTTCTTTTTATCCCAGCTGGTAATACAGTCTGAAAGAACGGTTACAGCGTATCCGGCTTTCCGAAGATTGAAACAGGTTGATTTTACACAAATGGAAGCATCAGCACCTGTTATATAGAATTCCTTAATGTCATTATCCCGAATAAAGTCTGTAAAACCTTCACTTGTCAGAGCATTCGCCTTGTATTTGGTAAAAATATGGGGGGAAACCACATTCAGATCTGTTGCCAGTTCAGAACCAGGGGTACCGGGTTTGAAATTTCTTGTACCAGCAGATAAGTTTTCGTGCCGGATATACACAACAGGGAGGCTGTTATGGGCAGCCCGGTCCACAGCATTATTAATACTGCCAATAATTTCCTTGTAATTCTTTGTGATGTCATTCTGAATGTCGATAACAACCAGTGCCTTCTTTTCCATACATGTCCTCCTAAAAATACCTGTTCTTTTTATTCTCTATCACTATAAACTCCAATTGTTGACAACAGTATGGCCACAATTTAAAATAATTTAAAAATCGGTTTTAGAGGAGACAAGGATGAAAATTGACAGGCTTGTCAGCATAATTATGATACTCCTCGAGAAAGAAAGAGTCGGGGCACAGGAATTAGCCGATCAGTTTGAAGTCGCCCCGCGTACCATCTACAGGGATATTGAAACAATTAATCAGGCAGGTATTCCTGTCCTTTCCATACCGGGAGTAGGGGGCGGCTTTGAAATCATGCCCGGGTATAAGATAGAAAAGAATGTTTTTTCCTCTGCCGATATTTCCGCCATCCTTATGGGGCTTTCGGGTCTTTCCAATATGATCCGTGGGGATGATTTGGTAAACGCTCTTGCCAAGGTCAGAAGTTTTATTCCTGCCGACAGGGCTGAGGATATTGAATTAAAAGCCAATCAGATCTATATCGATTTAAGCCCCTGGATGGCCAACAGGAACATACAGTCCTACCTGACAATAATCAAAACAGCTTTACAGGAGAGCAAGCTTCTGACCTTTGAGTACTCTGACCGTTTCGGAAACAAGAGTACCCGCATTGCTGAACCGTATCAGCTTGTTCTGAAAAACAGTCACTGGTACTGGCAGGGATATTGCCGGAGTAGAGAGGACTTTCGTTTATTCAAGCTGTCCCGCATATCAAATCTGAAGATTTCTGGAGAGTCATTTAATCCCCGGGGGTATGAAAAACCACAGCTGGAGTTTACTGATATGCTGGAATCCATGCAGACAAGAATTAAAATCCGCATTCATAAATCAGTTATGAACCGGGTCCTTGATTTCTGCAGCTTTGATTATTTCTCCCCCGAGGACGAAGAGCATTATATCGTCCGTTTTCCCTTTATAGAAAACGATTACTACTACAACATTCTATTCAGCTTCGGAGACCAGTGTGAGTGCCTGGAACCGCAGCACATCAGGCAGGAGATGAAACGCAGAATACACAGGCTCTCCGGGGTATATAAAAATCAGGATTAACCCTGAATCTGTCAGTTCATACAGCCCTTTTAAAGGGAAAATTTATTTATCACCGGCAAGGAGCTGGTTCAGTCTATTTGATTCCTCTGCCGATTCTCCTGCAACCTTCTCTATTTTCTGAATCAACTGAACCAGTTCTGTATTGCTTCCCACACTTCTGTCAACAGATCCGCGAAGCTCCTGTGACAGCTGAACCAGTTCTTCCAGTCCTGATCGTACTTCCAGCCCGGATTCGGTCTGACTCTGTGTCAGCCCTCCAATCTCTGCCGAGAATTCAGTAAGAGAATTCATGGCCGATATGATCCTCCGGCCGGCTTCTTTTTCATTCAGTGTGGCTCCGTAAATTGTAGATACCTGCTGCAGGGCGGACTCTGTATTTTCCTTGATGGAAAAAAGGGCATTCTTCACACCCTCATTGGATTCTACTCCGGCTTGTATCAGTTTGCTGATATCTTCAATTGTTTTAATAACATCATCTGCCCGGGAAGCAGAGTTGCTGGCCAGTTTCTTGATCTCCTGTGCTACAACGGCAAAACCGTCTCCGGCATTCCCGGCATGAGCCGCTTCTATGGATGCATTGATGGCTAAAAGATTGGTCTGAGAGGCAATATCGTTCATAGCGTCTATGAGCTGAGTGATATCCCTGGACTTTTGTTGTATATCCCCGATTATCTTTGTTGATTCCACCAGGCGCATTTCTGCAGACCCTGTCTCATCCCGGAGGGATTCTACAAATTCCGTTGTTTTCTTCAGGTCATTCACGGTGTTTTCAAAGGTTTCAAGCATATCTATGGTTATCTGTGAGGTATCCCTGATATTCCCGTCCTGGGTCTCAAGACTGGTTCTGACAGAATTGAAATCTTCCAGAACGCTGTTAATGGCATTGCTGTTGATCTGTACATGTTTGAACTGATTATCAACAGAATCGGCTATGGAATCATTCTCCTGTTTCAGTAAATCGGTTCTCTGGGACGCATTTATGACATGTTCGCTTAATCCTCTGTTCATCTGGGCCAGAACTTCCGAAACATTGCCCATCTCTGTGAGGAAACTCTGCAGCTGTTCCGATTTGATTCTGTTATCCCGGGAGGTGATATCCAGGTTCCGGGCCGTCAGCAGGCTCTCATACGCCAGACTCATAAACATGGCGATATCAAACAATAGTATGCCGAATCCCTGGGTATAAAACAAAGGCGCAATGCCTCTCACCACATAGGAAATATCAATGGCAGCAGCCGTAATTCCGGCAACGACCCCCAAAAGGATTGGAATGGCCAGACGGTTCCCCTTGAATACAGACCTGGCGGCAATCCAGGACATCAGAAGCAGTTCCAGGGCACCGGGCAAAAGGCTCAGGTTAAACAGATTTCCCACCGCCTGAGATGTGGTGCCAAGGATCAGAATACTCATTGAACTGAGAATGGCCGTGACTATGATAATGATTCTGAAAATTCTGGTATTGAACTTTTTGAAGTATTCCAGAAAGAACAAAGTCAATGACCCAAAAAACAGGGGCAGAAAGGCTTTGGACAGCCTGTAGAAAAACTGGTGGCTAATGGTGGGAAAGGTGGCACCCATTTCCAGAAAATACACAGACAACGCCATATTCGCGATGGCAAAATATAAACTGGATATGTCGTTCCTGTTCATAATAAAGCGCATCAGGTAGTAGATGAATATAAAAAAGGACACCAGAAAAAAGGCGATATAAATATGAATATTCAGAAAATTGGAAAGCTGCGCCAGAGGGTAAAGGGTGTCGTAGCTGTTCAGTCCGGGACTGTCGAGGGAAAAATGGCCCCCGTCACTGTACAGAACTACTGTAAATACATTCTTACCGTTATATTGAATCAACTCTTCGGGAAGGAGGGCAAACTTCAAAGTCTTCAGAGAGGGTGTTGTACTGTCATGCAGTAATCCTTCCCGGGCTATCTGCACACCGTTTAAATACACACTCCATCCTTCCTCATAACGGCCCAGTTCAAAGACAATCTGCTGTCCTTTTAAGGAGGAGGGAATCACAGTTTCTGTTCGGAAGGCTGCCAGCTTTGTGTTTCCTTTAAAGGAACCGGGAAAGCTTTGGGGCATCCAGCCCGACTGGGGGAATGAATCCGCCTGCTGGAGGGAGACTGCTTCCCAGTCGCTTATGGACTGAAACTCAAAAGCACCGGCGGGTAAAAGGAACAGGCAGAAAAAAAGCCCCGAAAAAAGAAACTTATGTAATGTATTTTTCATGACATGAGTATAATCTGTGTTTCCTCTTGAGGACAACAACTATAATTTTTTGAAGAACTAATTATTGTTGATTAAAATGGCTGCGACATCCATGTTATCTGAAGTTTCATTATGGAAATAGAGATAACCGTAATTATCATCTGATTCTATAACTAATCCCTTGTTATTTTGAGGATTGGATATCCAGTAATTTACCAGTTCTGTTATGTTAAATATGTGAGAACTGTTTGATTTAGCCTGAAGATTATTACCTAATAGAATAGAATAAACATCCTCATCCAAATCCTGTGCATTATTCCATGTTAATGTATCTTCAGCCCAATCCTCGGACAATCTATGGACTCTGAAAGAATCCGGAGAAACATTTCCATTCTGGCCGGTTATGTAAAATCGAAGATAGGCAGACTTGATCTCAGATATTAAACCGGATGTATCAAAGTAATAGTAAATCCTCTGTTTTCCATCATAACCAGGATATCCCCCGCAATTTAGTTGATTTGAAGAAGAGAAATTGGTATCGGGGGAAGATAATGAAGTGTAGGTGGAAGAACTGACGTTCAGACTTAAATCATAGTTCTCATATTCTTTGGTCTGGTCATTATATGTTACATAGTGGTTCAAAGTAATCTGATCTGACAGGATAGGTGACATCTGATCGCGACTGTCTTTAAAAGCAATAGAGATCTCTTTTAAGCCGGATTGACTGCTCATTATATAGGGAAGGACCGCCTTATATTCGATAGTCTCATCGATGCTGAACCATACTTCATGTTCCCAGAATCCATCCTCTGATATACCCACTGATACAATCCCCTGATCATCAATACCATGAATGGACAATTCAACATTTGTAGAATAGGTAGACTCTGTCCCGTTACTTATAAAATTGGTAAAAGTTAAGTTTTCAGGGGGATTATCGCTTTCAGGAACTGAACAAGAATTAAGTGTGATTAAGGCAAGGGCAGTCATTATTAAATATTTCATTGGATCTCCAGAGATGTGAATAAGAAAAAGATTAAATATTTTTACTTTCTGTAATAGTACAGGAAAACTCCAGACTACTGTGTTATTTTTTTTAAAAAGAATTAGGTCAGATCTTCGATCAGGGTTAAATCATTATTAAGAAGGACTTCTCGGTCTTGTGTTATTTAATAAATTCATAAATATAAGAAAATAGTGAAATATTTTTTGAAAAAAATAATCCATTATTCTATAATCCTATTGTAAATAATAAACAACGGACCCCCGGGGTCTAAAGTAAGGAAGTCATTTATATGAAAAGTAAAATGAAAACAATCGCATTTCTCCTGGTTCTGCTTGTGGCAGCAGCATCCTGCAAAACAGTGGATATTGAGAGTGCAAAAGAAAATGTTTCTGTAGTAAACGAAGAGGGACAGACTAAGTTCATCCTTTCAAATCTGCAGTTTGAAGCAAACTCCGCAGAAATTACTCCCGAGACTGCCAATACCCTGGACTATCTTAAGCTTCTGTTGAAGAACTATGACGGAGAAGAAGTCATTATCACAGGCCATGCAGCCAATGTTGGTGATGAGAGCGCCATTATGGCCATTTCAAAGGAAAGAGCCGAAGCGGTAGCCGCTTATCTTATCAAAAACAAAACCTTCAAGGCCGAAGCTATCACTACTGTAGGCAAGGGCGCTTCTGAACCTATTGGTGATGATGACACTGCCAAGGAAAACAGAAGAGTTGAAATTGATGTTGTAGGATATCAGATGGAAGAGTAGGGGATACCCCTCATAAAAAAAGCTGTCTTAACGATGTTGAGACAGCATTTTTTTTTCTAAAGTGAGAAGAGCTGTCTCTCTACAACAAGGACAGCTCTTCTGCTTATTTCAGGATGACCCAGAGGGCGTGAATAATACCCGGAACGTAGAAGAAGATACAGAGGATGATATTGATCAGCAGATCTTTTCCCACTCCCTTCTTCAGAAACACTGCCACAAAGCGAATCAGTATTGCCAGGATAATCAGCAGAAGATCTGCACTCTTGCTTTTTGCCATTCTTTTTCCTTCCTTATTAAAATATCGGGAATCGTAAAACTCCCGTTTTCTTAAGAATAGTCTCCCGCATCATATCTTTCAAATTTTTCAGAATATCGGCGCATCAGTGTAATCATACTTCAACTCAAGGCAATTATAATGCTTGTTATAAACTGAAGTAGTGCGACAGGGGCCCATATCCGTTCTATTTTACTGGGGGTTATTGTATTCATAATTGTTCCAGCCAGATTGAAAACGACGACTACCCAAATGGCAATTCTTGAAAACGAGACCATCTCTGGAAGTATGATTTCTGCCCGGGACAAAATTATCAGTGTCAGGAATGTTAATACTAGAATATTCAGAATAGCAGCCAACCTCATTTTGGGAGGATACTTCCCCGGGAATTTTCCACCCATGGAAGCGGCTCCCCAGGGTAATCCGGCAGCAAGGCAGGCTTGAAATAATATGACTGCAAGTGTTAATCCTGTGAATAATTGTGCTGATACTGTTACTAACATATTGAGAGCTCCTTGATCACAATCTTGTATGAGGTTTTCTATGTCATACTCACCATATTTCTCCTTCATTTTACGCCGTATGGTCTCCCATTTTCCAATAGCTTGCTGTCAGAGTTAAATATTGAACTTTCTGTAGTTTAAATAATTTCATTGACAGATATAAAAAGCAGATATACACTTTGTTTATCCATCGAACAAACAAAGTAGGAACGATTGAAAAAAGGCGATCAGGATCTGATAAAAAATATGAATACTATTTCTGTTCTTGAGAAAGTCAGAACAGAAGGACCCATCTCCAGAGCTTCTCTTTCCAGAGTCACGGGATTAAGCCGGTCCACCTGCTCCATTATTGTGGATCAGCTTATTTCGGAAGGGCTTATCTGTGAGACAGGCAAGGATGAATCCTCAGGCGGAAGAAAAGCCATATTGCTTACAATCGACAACGACGGGGGCAGGGCGATTGGCATCAAGCTGATGCAGAACAGAATAGCAGGAGCCCTTGTGGATCTGAAGGGACAGATTATCGGGACTATTTCAAAAGAAATGGATAGTAGTTTTACAGAAGATGAACTTATTAATGATCTGCATTCGGTTATTGATTCTCTCAGACAGATAGAAAAGAAAAGCAGAAAAAAAATATTCGGTATCGGTATCGGTATCGGCGGGAAGATCGATTTTCAGAAAGGGGTACTTATTGAGAGTTCTATTCTGAATCTCAGGAACATTCCCATTGGCAATCTGATCCAGGATAAAACAGGAATCCCCGTATTCCTGGAGAATGATGTGAACGCCTTTACCCTGGGTGAAAAGTACTTTGGTGAAGGCCAGGACTACAGCAATTTCCTCTGTATTTCACTGGGATCGGGAATCGGTGCGGGTGTCATTATTGATGAGTCATTGTACAGAGGCAGCCATCATATGGCCTGTGAATTCGGTCATATGAGTCTGGGAGTTGATTCTCTCCGGGAATGCCGATGCGGTAAAAAAGGCTGTCTGGAAGCCTATGCCTCGGACAGCGCCATTGAGCTTTACTATAAAGAAAGTACAGGCCGCAATCCGGGCATAACTGAGATTGTGTCATTGGCTGAAAAAGAAGATCACCATGCCCTGAACGCTTTTTCCCGGGCTGGACGGTATCTGGGCTTCGGCATCTCCACTCTGGTAAATCTTTTTGATCCGGAAACCATCATGATTGGCGGTGAAGGAATTGTCTACTACCGCTATATGGAAGATCAGGTCAGGAAATCCCTTCTGGAAAATACAGTGTACGGACTATCCGATGAAATAAATATACGGCCTGTTTCTTATGAAGATAACCTTTGGGTCAGAGGGGTTGCCACCCTTGTGGTCAAAGGCGTTTTGAGGCGTGAAATATGATCGTAGGCGAAAGCAGAACAAAACATTCCCTTTGGGTTCTATTCTTTTTACTTCCTGCATCCGCCGGGCTCATTCTCTTTACTGTTCTACCCATAGTCTCCTCATTTATTCTGTCTCTTTTTTCATGGGATCTGCTGGGAATACCCGAGTTTGTACTCCTTGAAAACTTCAAAAGACTCTCCGGAGATCAGAAGTTCTGGAAATCCCTTGTCCATACATTGAGTTTTGTGGGGGGATATATTCCGGCAGTTCTGGTGACTGGATTACTCACTGCCCTGCTTATGAATAGTAAAATTAAGGGCAGGGGTGCCTTCCGGACCGCCTTTTTTATTCCAGTAGTCACATCCTGGATTGCAGTGGCTTTGTTATGGACCTGGCTGTTTAATCCGAAGTTCGGTCTTATCAATTATATTCTGGCCCTTGTGGGAATTAACGGTCCTGCCTGGCTGTACGATCCAAAATGGGCCATGACCGCTGTTATTATCACCAGTGTCTGGAAGGATACGGGGTATGTCATGATGCTTTTTCTGGCAGGACTGCAGGATATTCCGGCCAGTCTGCTGGAAGCTGCCTCCATTGACGGCGCCTCGGGCATAAAACGGTTTACAGCCGTGACCCTGCCTCTGCTGTCACCCACCACATTTTTTATTCTGGTGATCTCTCTGATCAACTCCTTTCAGGTTTTTGATCAGGTCTGGGTCATGACCGGGGGAGGCCCCTCGGGAGCCACCAGTGTGCTTGTGGAGCAGATCTATAAAAACGCTTTCCGCTATAACAATATGGGTTATGCTTCGGCCATCTCCCTGATTCTGTTTTTGATTATTCTGATCATTACTGTGCTGCAGTCCAGGGTACAGAAATTGTGGGTCCATTATGTTTAAAAAAATCAGCCTGTACATTTTGATGACTCTGGCCGCTTTATCCATGATCATACCTTTGTTATGGATGGTGTCCACGTCTTTAAAAAACAATCAGCTTGTGTTTCAAATGCCTCCCCGTATGATTCCCGAAGATCCGACCCTCGACAGTTACCATAAGCTGTTTGATCTATTTCCCATGATGCGGATGCTTATGAACAGCATACTGGTTTCCATTGTCATAACAGGGGGGCAGATTGCCACAAGCCTGATGGCCGCCTATGCCTTTGCCCGTATGAGCTTCAAAGGGAAGGACGCCGTATTTCTGGTCTTTCTGGCTACTATGATGGTTCCATTTCAGGTCACCATCATCCCCCTGTTCGTCCTCATGCGTTCTTTCGGCTGGCTGAACAGCTATCCGGGGCTGACAGTGCCTCTGCTGCATACGGCTTTCGGTGTTTTTCTGCTCAGGCAGGCCCTTATGACCATTCCCCATGAACTGGAGGAGTCGGCTTTTATGGATGGAGCCAATCATTGGCAGGTGTTTTCCAGAATCATCGCCCCTCTGACCAAAGCGTCTGTGGCCACTCTTCTTGTTCTGTCCTTTATGGCCTCCTGGAATTCGTTTCTCTGGCCTCTTATTGTCACAAGAAGCGACGACATGATGACTCTTCCTGTGGGCCTTTCGGTTTTGAGGGGACGGTATGAGACAAAATGGAATATGGTTATGGCCGGCGGTGTTATATCAATTATTCCGATCGTTGTGGTTTTCCTGTTCAGTCAGAAACACTTTATTCAGGGAATCAGCCGCAGCGGTATTAAAAATTGAGAATTACAGGATGTTGTTCTGTAAAAAATATTAGGAGAAATCGTATGAAGAAGTTTACCGTAGTATGGATTCTGTTCCTGTGTATCACAGCATTGCTGAGTGCAAAAGGGCAGCAAGGCAAAGAAGTTAGCTCTGAATCGCAAAAAACTGAAATAACTTACTTTACCTTTTCCGCAGCCCCTGATCACTTGGATCATTTACAGGAAATGATATCAGCATTCACACAGATGAACAAGGATACTGAAATCAATGTCGAAACAGCCGGTTGGGATGATTATTTCAATAAACTGCAGGTGAATATCGCTGGCGGTATTGCCCCTGATGTCTTTGAACTCAACTATGAAAACTTTGTCACCTATGCGTCAAAAGGCACTTTGTACGATATGAGCAGCCTTGCCGCATCAGACAGCAGCTTTTCTGAGGATGTTTTTTATCCCCGTTCCTATAATGCCTTTCAGTATAAGGGCGTGCAGTACGGACTGCCCGAAACCTTTTCAACCGTGGTCCTCTATTATAACAAAGATCTTTTTGATGCTGCCGGACTGGACTATCCCGAGGAAAGCTGGACCTGGGATGATGCAATAGCAGCTGCCAAAAAAATCAGAGATCCTGAAAATGATGTATGGGGCTTGTATACAGGAATCCAGTTCTGGGAGTTCTACAAAAAAATAGCTCAGAACGGCGGATCTGTATATGATCAGAACGGGAATGTTGTGATTGACTCACGGGAAAATGTGGAAGCTCTACAGACTATGCTGGATATTCAGAACAAGCATGGCATCATGCCTACAGATGCAGAACTGGCAGGGGTCAGCGATGGTGATCTCTTTGTTTCAGGAAAGCTGGGTATGCTGGTGAGCGGCATCTGGATGTTCAGCGCCTTTGGGGAAGCCGAATTTGACTGGGACATAGAAGTAGAGCCCGGAATGAGCACAAAAGCAACACACTTTTTTGCCAATGCTCTGGCCATGAGCAGCAAAACAGAGTCTCCCGAAGCCTCCTGGGAATGGGTTAAGTTCTTTACTTCCAGCGATGAGTCTGCCCAAATGAGAATCCGCACCGGTTGGGAACTTCCCACCATTCAGAACCAGGACGCTGTGGCGGCCTATCTGACTGCCGGCAGCCCCGCTAACAGACAGGCTGTATTCAACTCCTTAAAATACTCCATCGTCCCTCCGGTCATTGAAAAGCAGAATGAACTGCAGGACGGCATCGGTCAGTATCTTTCTGAAGCAAAATACGGCTCTATGACTGCCGAAGAAGCACTAAAAATGTGCCGTGAATTACTGGAAGACTTAAAATAAAACAAGAGAGAGCCGGAGGGGTCAGCCTTCCGGTTCCCATTGACGGAGACAGATCATTGCTAACAGTTATAACTCACAATCCCCAGGGTAAGGGAAACCCCTATATTCAGGGAGCCGAAGAACGGACTCCCCGTAATCCGAGTTTTAGAGACAAAGTCAGCTGCGGCCTGATCACAGAACCCGCAGACAGTTCTTTAAACATTACAGCCCAAATCACAATTAATGGTAAAGACAGCCGGAAGGCCCAGGCAAAATGGATATGTAACGAAGAAAATACCAGCCGCTGGCAGGTGGTCATGCCTTCGGTAAACCCTTTTGACCGGGTTGAGTACTGTTTTGTTCTTAATGAAGATAGTGAAGAGGAGATCAGAACGGAGAGCTTTTCCTATACCGCCGAGGGGTTTGTGACTGCCCCATCCTTAAGCTCCGTCAGAAAGACTGCTGACTCTCTGATTCTGGAAACAAAGGCAGCCTCTCTTTCTTTTTTCAGGATTGTGAAGATCTCTGAAAGCGGTGATATTTCGATTCGCCTGGTGAAGGATTATAATCCGGGTTCGAATACCGAAGAATCCCTTTTATCACAGGACCGATGTCTCACCACTGCAATCAGAGATTATGAACTGACTGTGGATGCCGATAGCGGTACACTGGGAATGGCCTTTGAGGGGAATGTTTTTTATCAGGAGACCCGGGCTTTGGAATTCCGAGTGGATGAGAAGGGACATCCACGGGCTGTCACTGTCTGTCATAAGGCAGACACAGAAGAACAGTTTTTTGGATTCGGAGAGCGGTTCAACAGTCTGAATCAGCGGGGTAATGTGCTGGATGTCCGTGTTTATGAGGAATACAAATCTCAGAATGAAGGCAACAGAACCTATCTGCCCATACCTTTCTTCCTCTCTTCCAGAGGGTGGGGACACTGCATCAATTCACCCCTGCGCGTCTCCTATGATCTGCGGGAACAGTCCTCGTGGTCCTATAGCGCCGAGCTGGATTCATGGGACATGGAGTGCTGTGTATACACAGGCCGTCCCGAAGAGATACTGAAGTCCCAGGCCCGACTGAGCGGCTTTCCAGTGCTTCCTCCTGAATGGGCCTTTGGTCCCTGGATGAGCAGCAATGAATGGAACTCTCAGAAGAGAGTCCTGAAAGAGCTGAATACAAGCCGGGAATTGAATATACCGGTCTCGGTTTTAGTGATAGAAGCCTGGAGTGATGAAAAGAACTTCTACATCTGGAACGATGCGGAATATGAAGTGAAAGATCCTTCCGAATCTTTCTGCTACAATGATTTCTCCTTTCCGGAAGAGGGACTGTGGCCCGATCCCAAAGGGATGGTGGAAGATATTCACAAAGACGGTACAAAACTGATTTTATGGCAGATCCCCGTTTCCAAACATCTGGAAGACGGAGTGAAATGCCGTCAGAATGAAGTGGATAAACAATATATGGTAGACAAAGGCTACTGCGTTAAAAATCAGGATGGCAGTCCCTATACGGTCAAACCCTGGTGGTTCACACACAGCCTTGTTATTGATTTTACGAACCCTGAAGCCACTGACTGGTGGATGGATAAACGCCGGTATCTCATTGACGAGCTGGAAATTGACGGATTTAAAACAGACGGGGGAGAACACCTGTGGGGCCGGGATCTGCAGTTTGCAGACGGCAGAACCAGCATGCGCCTCTGGAACGAATATCCCAATCATTATATAAACAGTTACTACAAATACATCAATGAGAGAAACGGGGGCATTACATTCAGCCGATCTGGATTCATGGGCGTTCAAAACTCACCTGTTCACTGGGCAGGAGATCAGGACTCCACCTGGGAGGCTCACCGGTCCATCCTGAATGCTGTATTGAATGCCGGCCTGTCGGGTGTTCCCTTTATGGGATGGGATATAGGCGGATTCAGCGGTGAGATACCAACAGCCGAACTGTACCTGAGATCCACTGCTTTTGCCTGTTTCGGTTCCATCATGCAGTACCACTCGGAATTCTATGATCACAGAACTCCCCATGTGGACAGAACCCCCTGGAACATAGCCGAAAGAACCGGCGCCCCGGAAGTGATTGATATATACAGATACTATGCGGAACTGCGCATGCAGCTGATTCCCTACATCATGAAAGAAGCCAAATACTGCGGAACAAGCGGCTCTCCCCTGATGCGATTGATGTTTCTGGATTTTCCCGAAGATCAAATCTGCTGGTCCCTACAGGATCAGTACATGTTCGGCCGTTCTCTGCTTGTCTGTCCCCTGCTTTATGAAGGGGAGACACAACGTGATGTGTACCTGCCTGAAGGCCGGTGGTATGACTTTTTTACAGGAGAAGCCATTGAGGGAGGCCAGAGGATCAAAGTAGATACACCCTTAAATCACATTCCCGTTTTCAGTAGAGACAAGTCTCTGCTGGACTGTATTGAATTGCCTGCAGAGGTGAAAATATGACCAGAGAGCAGTTATTCAAACAGAGTATAAAGGTTATAAAAGACGGGCAGCATCCTACGGGGGGATATGTGGCCTGTCCCACATTCCCTACCTATAACTATTCCTGGTTCCGTGACAGTGCCTACATTGCCTATGCCATGGATCTGGCGTCCGAGCATGACAGTGCTGCCCGCTTTCACAGCTGGGCAGTCCGTAATATTCTGGCACGGGAGAAGGCTCTGGAAGAGTACTTCAGCGGAGGGGCAACAGATTACAAAGAACTGCTTCATACCCGCTACACCCTGGAAGGCGATGAGGGAACCGAGGAATGGGAAAACTTTCAGCTGGACAGTTTCGGTATCTGGCTGTGGAGTGTGAAGGAACATCTGAGTTTATCCGAAAGTAAAGCTGACGGACCTCTTATTCAGGCTGTGAACCTTGTGGCCCGATACCTCACGGCTCTGTGGCAGACGCCCTGCTATGATTGCTGGGAGGAAAATGAAGACAAAGTGCATATCTACACTCTGGCAACCATATACAGAGGATTAATCTGCGCATCTGAAATATCGGGAACAGACTATTCAAAGACCGTTCTGGCTGTCAAAAACAGAATTGAAAAATCAGGTTGTGCTGAGGGGCATCTTGTAAAGTATGAAGGGATAAGGGCCGTCGATTCCAGTCTGCTGGGAGCCGGTTTCCCCTGCTTTGTTTTTGATCCGGATCATCCTGTCATGGATGCCACCATAAAACAGATAGAGGCAGATCTTCTGGAGTCTGGCGGTCTTCACAGATACAGGGCAGATACCTATTACGGCGGGGGCATCTGGATACTTCTCACAGCCTGGCTGGGAATCAATGAGGTACTAAGAGGGAATCAGGATAAAGCCGAGCATATACTGGACTGGATTCTTTCTAAAGCAGGAGAGGACGGGCATCTGCCTGAGCAGTTGTCAGAAGCCATGAATGATCCTTCCTACCTGTCCCATTGGAATGAAAAGTGGGGCTTTTCTGCCAATCCGCTGCTCTGGTCCCATGCCATGTACATAATCCTTTATATGAAGCTGGGTCTGATAAAGTAAATTTCATTCCGGGAGCCGGGTGACAAGATCTACTATCCAAAGAATCAAAACCGAATAGAGATGAGCCCATCAAACAGTGCATGCTTCGGTTTTGATTCTGTTTTACTCACAGCAGGGAAGCTTATTTGTAAGATCCGGCAACAAGCCAGCCCAACCCGAAAAGAGTCAGCCCCCATATCTCTATGTATAGAATCGTTTTATCAAGCTCGAAGATCTTTCCTATTACAAAAATAGAGAGAATCCCAACTGCCATCAGGATGCTTATGGCACGGTATGTAAAAGAGCGAACCGGCTTATTCTTTTCCTTCGCCCTGATAGAGAAAAACAGCATCATTATAATAAGACAGATAAACAGTAATACCGCTGAGGCATAATGGATTTTAACCGGCGTCAGTCGTAAAGCCTGTGCAAATGATCTTGTCCATAAAGGTGCAATGTCACTTTCAGACCCCTTGGTCGGGAACAGGGCAACACAGGCTGCAAACAAACAGGAAAACTTGCTTAAATAGAATTCCCAGTCTTTCTTCCCGCCTGTCCCATTGTAGGCAAAAAGGTAAAAACTAACGGCAAACAACAGGCCGACAAATAGATCATGAGAATTGGTCCAATACGAAGCACTTATAGAATTTAAGGGTTCAGGAGTACCTGCAAATAAAGCAACAATGGGAGCCAGTAATATAGCAATCAGGCCCACAATGACCCGCATGCTTTTATGGTTTATCTGTCTATTCATTTAAGACTCCTTCACTTCAAGATAAAAGTGTGTCATACACAGGTTCATATAAGGCATGAGCCAGAGGAATCCGATGCCCAGTGTAAACACACAGAGGATGGAGAGAAGTATGAAGCGCAGGCAAAGGGCAAAAAGCTGCCCCTTATGTCCGTTCATCATCTCCTTGCTTTTTCTGATGGCATCTCTTGCAGAGATACTCTGTTCTTCGGCAATAATATAATAGGTAAGGGAGTATGAGAGGCCGGCAATAATTCCGGGGACGATTAAAAGCAGCATCCACAGGATCACAAAGAGAGACATAAAAAAGGTAGCCGCCAGGGAGAGCAGGTAATGCTGGAATCCTTCAAAAAGGACATTGAGACTCCTCTCTTCCTGTTTGGCCAGGCGCAGCATAAAAAATGCCAGTCCCAGGTTAAAAGGAGCTGTAATCAGCATATTTAAGATACCCAGTTCATCCCTGTTGAGAATACCCGACACTAAGCCCTGGACACAGGCAATTATCAGAAGCATTACAAAACAGACTGCAATAGGAGAGCCTGTAAATTTTTCTGTGTAAAGCTCATTTCCAAATTAAAATCGCCCGTCGTATTCGATGGCGAACCTATTCATGGCAGGCTTCCAGTTTCGAAGCGGCATAGACCATTTCCTGGAGGCCTGCTCAATAGCCAGATA
>JAQQAM010000177.1 GCA_028532905.1 Spirochaetales bacterium | reverse complement strand
GCGATATCCCTGGCTGATCGACGGGATCTGTTGGGGGCGATCATGAAAAGCCCCGGCCCGTTCCATCAGCATCCGGACGGGCATTTCGAACCCAGCGGTGCCACGATTGATCCGTCAGCCTATCTCAGGGCGCTGGAGGGCGCGCGGGTCTGCGAGGTTTCGGGCCGGATCGATTTCGAGCTGCTTTCGCAAGAGGGGCGGCGGCTGTTTGATGGCTAGTCCCGCCTATATCGCCTTTCTGCGTCATGGGGCCTATCACCAGCGCTCCGATGCGCCTTCTGCGCGACAACCCTGTACAGACTGCAGAAAACAGCCTCAGAAAGGCTTAATTATGTGTATACGGGTAATATCTCCTTTCCCGGTGATACAAGCTGTCCTGATTGCGCTGCACGTCTCATTGACCGGCAATCCGGATCAACACCCGGTATTGAAAGAGGGAAATGTTTACAATGCGGGAAAGAGATCTATGGTATCTTTGATTCCTGAAAATCAGCTCAGGTATTTACGAAACGATATTGACACAATCAGGGAGCCTGTGTATATTACATTTCATCATTCCCCTGTAGCTCAGTCGGTAGAGCGGGTGGCTGTTAACCACCATGTCAGCAGTTCGAGTCTGTTCGGGGGAGCACATATAAAGAGACAGGTTTCAGCCTGTCTCTTTTTTTTCTTTTCCCGCCTTCCAAGGTATACTAAACTGTAAATCAGGAAGGTAGGAAAATTATGAATGAATACAACATCAGCTATGACAGTAAACAGTATACACTGAGTCCCGATCAGACCCTGGGAACCATTCTGGAGGGAGTGAAAGGTGAAGAATCTTTTCCTGTTGTAGCGGCTTACTACAACAATGAACTGTATTCCCTTAACGCCAGAGCAGACGTGAACGGAGAGCTGCGGCCTGTCTTTCTGAACTCCACAACGGGGGTAAGATTATACAGGAGAACTCTCTGTTTTGTTCTGGAACTGGCGGCACGGGAACTCTTTCCCGCTCACAGGCTGTTTCTCAGCCATTCACTGGGACACAGCTACTATTATCACCTTCTGGGCAATATCTGTTTTTCCGATGATGATCTGAAGCAGATTAAAGAACGGATGCAGAAAATAATTCAGGAAGATCATCCCATCAATCCGGATATAATCTCCTGGAAGGAAGCCCGGGATTATTTTGAAAAACTGAACCAGGAAGATACAGTCCTGCTCCTCAAATCATCCAATTCTTCCAAGGTGGATATTAACAGAGCGGGTAAGTATATGGCCCTCAGACATGAGTGTCTGCTGCCCTCCACAGGGTATCTTAAACATTTTGACATAATGCCCTATTCCGATGGATTTCTCCTTAGATACCCTCCCTCCCGAACCCCTGATACACTGAGTCCCTTCAAGGATGAACCTCTCCTTTTTTCCATTTACAGTGAATACAAGGCATGGGGAAAAATTCTCAATGCCGACACTGTCGGCAAGATGAACAGTATTGTATCGGATAAAAAAGCGAGCCAGCATTTTATCCGAGTGTCCGAATCCCTGCATAATAAAAAAATCGCCCGAATCGCCGACCAGATACTGGAACGAAAAGGGGATGTCAAGGTTGTTCTCATAGCCGGTCCCTCCTCTTCCGGTAAAACAACATTTACAAAAAAACTGTGTATACAGCTTCAGGTTGTCGGTTTTAATCCGGTTATGGTCTCACTGGATGATTATTATCTGACCGGTGACAGAATCCCCAAAGATGAGTTTGGAAAACCGGATCTCGAAGCCCTGGGCGCCCTGGATGTCCCTCTTTTGAACGAAAATCTTCTTCAGCTCTTCCGGGGAGAGGAAACTGAGTTTCCCGTGTTCGACTTTAAACGGGGAGGACGTCAGGACAGCGGCCGTCTTCTGAAAATGAATGACAGAAGCCTTCTGGTTATGGAAGGTATACACGGGTTAAATAAAGATCTGACCCCCTCTATTCCCTCATCAGCGGTCTTCAAAGTCTATATATCCGCATTGACCCAGCTGAATCTGGATGATCATACCAGAATTGCTACCACCGATAATCGTCTGATCAGAAGAATGGTACGGGACAATCAGTTCCGGAATTATGATGCAGAAAAAACCATATCCATCTGGCCTTCTGTCAGAAGGGGTGAGGAAAAAAATATTTTCCCCAATCAGGGACGGGCCGATGCAGCGTTCAATTCTGCCCTGGATTATGAATTGTCTGTTCTGAGGATGTACGCCGAGCCTCTGCTGAAAAGCATAAGTCCCGATAAGGAAGCCTATGCCGAAGCCCAGAGACTGCTGAACTGTATCAATAATTTTTCCCCTCTCCCCTCTAATATGGTACCCAAAGATTCCATATTAAGAGAGTTTATAGGAGACAGCAGTTTCAAATATTAAGGGAAAGGGACCAATACCCGGAGCGAATCGCTTATTCTCCGTCAAGAACCGGTAGAATCTCATCGGGAGGAGACAGGGTCTCCAGATCATCCAGTTCCGGGGCATCATCATTCGTTGTGACAGGCGTACTGATCTCCTGAGCCTCTTCTGCCAGCTTGCTGTTCAGATGTGAGTCGGGATAGCTGCTTTTCAGCATGGAGGCACTCTGATCAAAACTCTTTGTATCTCCCGCCTTTTTGTAGGCAAGGGCGGCTTCATACAGGGCTTTTTCCACCCAGATCTTCTGATCAGGATACCGGTAACGGATACGGAGATAGGCATCCCCTGCACTTTTCCACTCTTCCCGGTCTCCCAGCATTCTGGCTGTGTAGAACTGAGCTTCAGCGCTGTATGATGAGATATCACCTTCCAGTATGGATTGTAACAATGATGAGGCTTCACTGCTGTTTCCGGCCCAGTAATTCCAGATTCCCTTATAGAGCCTGATCATCTGGATTTCAGAAACCGTAAGGTTCTCAAAGGATTCTATGGCTGTCAGCTTCTCCAGATATCCCTCCTGATTAAGGGAGGGATAATAGAGTCCCAGAAGCATCACTGCCCGTTCTCTGTCATTCAGGTCCAGTGAGAATATCTCATCCGCCAGACCCGACTCTCTGTTGTTCAGATTTCCTGCTCTGAACAGTTCCGCTGCCTGCAGTGCGGTCTGAAAGGCTCTGTCATTGCCGGAATAATCTGCCAGGAAATCCCTCATCAGAGACAATCTTTCAGTTCTGTCTTCAGATAATGACAAGGCTCTGTAAAGAGCTGTTTCAGAAAGGGGGCTGCCGGGAAACTCACGGACAAGAGTGATGTAGGCTTCTACTGCCGCTTCTGTTTCTCCCTTGTCTGTCAGAGCTTCTGCCGCCCGGAACAGGCCATCTGCCGGAAGAGGACTTTCGGGAAATTCCTTTTCCAGAGTTTTCAGGTAGGAAAGTGCATCTTCAAAGTTATCCAGCATAAAGTTAGACCAGGCTGTCTGATACAAAAGTTCTTCCCGAAGGGTGAAATATTCGATCATATCCAGAGCCTTGGTAAAACGTTCAAGAGACTCTTCCCATTCCTCCAGATAACTGAGGGCTGTTCCGGAACGGTACAGGCTGTCACCGGCCAGTGTATGTTCCGGTGCAAGATCATACAGTCTGTCAAAGGCCTCCGACGCCTCCGAGAAAGAGGCATTTCTCATCAGGCTCCATCCCAGCTGATACAGTGACTGAACCTGGCGCTCAACAGAAAGACTGTTTTCAGCTGCCAGCTCATAATAGACTGCGGCTTCACTATATTGCCCGTTGTCCATCTGGATTCTACCCAGATAAAAATAGGCATCCCCTGTCCAGGCCGAGGGTGGATCCGCTTCTGCCAGTTCCTTGAACCGGGGTTCCGCCAGATCGTTATCCTTCACATTCAAATAACAGATTCCCAGAGACAGGAGGGATCTGTAATACAGTTCATCCTTTTCATTGGTGTTCAGAACTTCCTTGAAATAATCAGCAGCTCTGTAGAATTCCTTTCTCAGAGTATAGATATATCCGATTCTGTATCTTGTTTCATTGAGAATCAGGAGATCTTCCCGCTCTATATTCAGAATATTCTGATAGTAGCGCAGGGCTTCATTATGTTTCGCTTCTCTGTAGGAGATGTTTCCCCTCATATACAGATACAGGGTTCTCTTGTCGCTGCCGTCATATTCTGAGAGCATTCTGTCCAGGTGGTTTTTGAGAGCCAGATCCTGACCGTTTTCCTCATAGTACAGAACAATCCAGTCTCCCACTTCTTCCCGGTAGGGACTCGTTTTATACTGGTTGAACAGTTTTTCAAACAGGAGAACCGCCCGGGCCGTTTCGCCTCTGCTGTCCAGAATAATTCCGCTGCGGTACAGACTTTCTCCTGCAATATCAGGATCAAGCCCCTTTGAGGCAGACTGATACCACTTGAAGGCTTCATCCGGATTATCCTCATAGCTTTTGGCCATGTTAAACTGAAGCTTCTGGATTTCAACGGGATCCTTTTCATTTTCCAGCAGCCGGGACAGAGAGACACGGGCCTCTTCCATATTGCCGTCTGCCATATAACTTTCGGCCAGTATGATGTGAGCATCCATAATATATTCACTGTCGGGATATTCATCGGTCAGAAGGCTCATGTACTCTTTTGCAGCATCCTGTCTGTTCAGTCTGGCATAGAGACTGCCCACTCTGAAAACAGCCTTCTCTCTGTTGGCAGAACTGCTGTAAAGGGTCAGAAATGTTTCAAATTTCCTGAGGCTGTTATCATAATCTTCCAGCTGGTAATAGCACTCTCCCTGGTAAAAAGAGATTTCCTTCTGTATCTGAGGTACATCACTGTATTCAACAGTCACCTGATCAAACAGATCCAGAGCTTCCTGGTAGTTCTTCAGAACCAGCTGGATATACCCCTGTCTCTCCAGAGCCAGGGCTGACAGTTCTTTTCCGGGACCCGATTCATACAGACGCTTATAGGATTCCCCGGCCTGAATATACTGTCCGCTTTTTTCATAGGAATATCCCAGAAGCTGAAGACTTTTCTGTCTGAAATAGACCTCTTCGGTTATGTCCGCCTGTATTGATAATTCAGTAATGGCAGAACGGAAATTCTCCTGTCCGTAATAGGAGAGACCTTTCCAGTAGTGAATCCTTCTTAAATAGGCGGATCCGGGATAATTCTTTTCAAAACTGTTGAAGTGGGAAATGGTGCTGGAGAATTTCCTCTGATAAAAGAGGGACACACCTATCATATAATCAGCCTGATCGACTCGGGGATCTGATGGATATTTATCAAGAAACTCCCGAAAACTCTCTATGGATCTGGAAAAGAGTTTGTCAGAGAATGCATCCCGTCCCTCCTGGAACAGTTGTGATGCTGTCTGGGCATACAAATTCACAGACAGTATAAGAGCTGTAGAAATAACTAGTACTATTCTCTTCAAAAGGAATCACTCCTCAGGCTTTCAATGCTTTAACTTTTTTCTTTCTGAAACTGATTTTATCATTTCTCAGTTCGGCACTAACGGTAGATCCTTCATCAAAACGGCCGCTGAGGATTCCCATAGACAGGGGATCTTCAATTTCTTTCTGAACGGCTCTGCGCAGAGGTCGGGCACCGTATGTAACATCATACCACTTGTCGATCAAATATTCCTTAACTTTAAGGGATATTTCAAAGTGAATATTCTTTTCCATCAGGCGCTTGCTGACCTGCTGTAGTTCCAGAGACAGAATATTCATAATTTCCTTGTCTTCCAGAGCATGAAAATTACAAATTTCATCCACTCTGTTCAGAAATTCAGGGCGGAAGATGCGCTTTAATTCGTTCATGGCTGTCGATTTATGGTCTTCCGATCCGGATCTGCTGATCTGGAACCCCGGGGATGTCCGTGCCATATCCCGTGCTCCCACATTGGAAGTCATAATCACCACACAGTTTTTAAAGGAAACCCTGTGGCCCAGATTGTCCTGCAGCTCCCCTTCCTCCAGAACCTGCAGGAGAAGATTATACACATCCAGATGGGCTTTTTCAATTTCATCCAGAAGAATGACGCTGTAGGGCTGTCTTCTGATTTTTTCTGTAAGAAGACCCCCCTCCTCATAGCCGACATACCCTGGAGGAGAACCCACCAGTCTGGAAACATTGTGCTTTTCCATAAAGTCGGACATGTCGATTCTGACAAGAGCTTCCTCATCACCAAACAGGAATCCGGCAAGCGTTTTTGCCAGCAGGGTTTTACCGACCCCGGTGGGACCCAGAAAAATAAAGGAACCCGAAGGTCTGTCGGGAGAGTTCAAGCCGGTCCTGGAACGTCTGATGGCACTGGCTACAGTTTTGATAGCCTCATCCTGTCCGATCACTTTTTTGTGGAGTTCCTTTTCAATATCAAGAAGCTTGTCCTGCTCGCTGCGGATCATTCTGTATAAGGGAATCCCGGTGTTTTCGGAAACCACATTCTGAATATCCTCTATATCGATCAGATTCTGTTCTTCTTTCAGAGTTTTCTTCCATTCAATTTTAAGATTCTCTATCTGATTTTTCAGCCCTCTTACATCATCCCGGACAGAGGCCGCTTTTTCGTAGTTCTGGGCGTTTACAAAGGAGATTTTTTCGGCTGTCAACTCAGCGATTCTGGTTTCCAGCTCCGAAATTTCAACCGGCTGCACAGCGTTGCTCATCCTCTTGCCCGCCCCTGCTTCATCCAGCAGGTCAATGGCTTTATCCGGAAGGCAGCGGTCTGTTACATAGCGGGAGGAAAGCTCAACAGCCGCCTGTATGGCCTCATCGCTGTAGGTTACGTTATGGTGGTCCTCATAACGCTGCTGAATCCCCTTTAAAATTGTTACGGTCTCCTCCTGACTCGGCTCATTGACAAGTATGCTTTGAAAGCGTCTTTCCAGGGCAGGATCCTTTTCAATATGTTTTTTATATTCATTCAGGGTTGTGGCTCCGATACACTGGAGTTCTCCCCTGGAGAGAGCCGGTTTGAGCATATTGGAGGCGTCAATCGCTCCTTCCGCTCCGCCGGCACCTATAATGGTATGGAGCTCATCAATAAAAAGGATAATATTTCCGCTCTGTTCAATCTCTTTGAGGATTTTTTTCAGTCTTTCTTCAAATTCTCCCCTATATTTGGTTCCGGCGACAATGGAGGCCAGATCCAGGCTGATGACTTTTTTGCCCAGAAAAAAATCAGGAGCGCTGACGGCTTGTATGCGTATAGCCAGGCCTTCCACAACAGCCGTTTTACCGACTCCCGGTTCTCCTATAAGGACAGGGTTGTTCTTGGTGCGCCGTGCCAGAATTCTGAGAACTCTGTTGATCTCCCGTTCTCTACCGATTACAGGATCAAGGAGATTCTCTGCAGCCATAGCTGTCAGATCCCGGGAGTACTCCTTCAGCAGTCCGGGAGTTTCTTTGGGGATGTTCATTCTGGGTCTGGGCTTGCTGTTCAAACCGTCCCTGCTGCCGGCACTCTGTATATCCTTCTGCCTTTTTCTGTTCATATCAAACAGGACAGAACGGAGAATTTCTGTTGTTACATTATAGGCCGACAGATACAGGGCAACGGAGCTGCCAGGTTCACCGGCAGCAGAAATGATAAAATGCTCTGTACCGATAAACTCATGATGCAGGGCGGTGGCTTCATTGGCTGCACTTTCCAGGAGGAACCGGAGCCTGCCGGAGGGAGGCACTTCGGCTCCTGTCATATTAGGGGCTTCATTGGGAGGAATGGTTTTTTCCAACTCCTCCCTCATTTCATGGGTATTGACCCCGAGTTTTTTCAACAAATTGAATCCGCTTCCTTCTTTGTCTTTCAAGACCGCCATAATGACGTGTTCAGGAAGGAGTTTTTCCGACCGGAGTCTTCTGGCTTCGTCCTGTGCCAGGATGGAAAGTACTCTCTGAGCTTCTCGGCTTAAACCTTTCAACATGATTACCCCGTGTTTTTTACTGATAGATTATTTTATAACAATTATCCGATAGAGTAAGGGGCTTTTCAAAATATAAAAAAAATAAGCTGTACTAAAAAAAACAGATCCCGGTGGAATCTGTTCAGGAGTCAGTGCTTTCTCAGTATATCCAGGGGGGATATTTTTCCGATATTTCTGACAGGAAGCAAAGCCGCGGCCATGGACAGAATCAATGTGCTGAAAAAGATAAGAATAAGAATATCCACATCAAGGGTTATGGTGAAATCTTCCAGATAATATTCACTGTTCAGAAGAGACACCGCCCCCGTGCTGATCCTTCCGGTCATGGTATTCCAGAGCCCCAGAATGAAATTGACCAGTCCGTTCAGAGAACTGATGATCCGGTTAAAATTAAGTACAATCAGGGACCCGGCTGTAATGCCCATAAGACTTCCGCTTCCGCCTGCCAGTCCTGCGGTAAGAACATACTGGAAGGACAGGAAGCGGTTATTCATTCCCATACTTTTAAGAATCCCTATCTCCTGCTCATTTTCCATTACCAGCATAATCATGGATGAGGAGATATTCATAACAGCCACCAGCACGATCAGTGCCATTATAAGAACGAGAAGCAGTTTTGTGGTCTCATAGTTGCTCTGTTGCGAACGGTTCAGAGAATGCCAGCTGTATATGCCCCAGCGTCCTGCGCCCAGTTTTCCTCTGATTTCACTGATCACCGGATTCATGTCGCTGTAGGGATCAACCACTTTAAGGGCCATCATTGTTCTTGATTCACTGTCCTGCAGTATCCTCAGCCCTTTGGGAAGGGATATAAAAACCCACATTCTGTCAAGGTCCTGATAGCCGGTTGAAAAAACACCTGTCACCGTGAATCTTGAAACTTTAGGGATATATTTTCCTGTGGAGAGGGTTTTTCCGGTAAGGACTCTCATGGTATCACCCGGTTTGAGGTTCAGGGCGGAGGCCGTTTCTCTGCCTATAACAATTTTATTATCATCAGAGAGATCAAATACTCCGTCTACCATTTCCACATAACGCCGGAATCCCGGATCCGTCTCATACAGATCTCTTTCAACAGCCCTTATGGTCAGAGCTGTCTGTTTTTCGCCGCTATACGCCATGCCAGTACCGGAATGTTCCTGTACCGTGGAAGATACGGAATCAAGATTTTCAAGTTCCCTGCTGATACGGGACCATTCCTCCGGTTCCATCTCTTCATAGGGTCTAAGTTGGATGTGAAAGGTTCCTGTTTCAATATACCGTTCGGTTATCCCTCGGATCATGCCGTCGGAAAGAAAAATGACAACCACAAGAGGAATCATGCTCAAGGCTATGCCTGTGATGGATCCGATGATGGGCCTTGTTTCTCTTTTCCGCGGACCTTTGAAGAGACGATAGGACATATCAAGAAGGAGTGATCTCATAAAAGGTGAAGATTCCCTCCCTTGAGCTGATATTTCAAGGGGCTGCGGGATGCCAGATTTCTGTCATGGGTGACCAGTATGGTGCTGACCCCTTCCTCTTCAGTCAATCTGAACAGCATATCTTCCACCAGTACGGAATTCTTTTCATCCAGACTTCCGGTCGGTTCATCTGCCAGTATCAGTTCAGGAGAGTTTATCAGAGCCCTTGCCAGGGCGATTCTCTGCCTCTCTCCTCCAGAAAGCTGTCCGGGATAATGGTGTCCTCTGTCCTGAAGTTTAACGGATTCGAGTAAATACTGAGCCCGTTCTTCAAGGCGTGACCGGCTCTGTTTACTGATTCTCCCGGGGAGCATAATATTCTCCAGAGCCGTAAAATCCTTCAACAGATAATGAAACTGGAAAATAAACCCGGTACTCCTGTTCCTGTAATCTGCCATTTCAGATTCACCGGCTTCAGAAAGGTTGAGACCGCAGGAATAGATCTGCCCGGAGTCTGCTTTATCCAGAGCCCCTACCAGGTTCAGAAATGTGCTTTTTCCGCAGCCGCTCTCCCCGGTAAGAGACATGAACTCCCCTTTTGCCAGAGTAAAATCGATGCTGTCCAGAATCAGAAGATTATCGTCTCCCGATGTATAGGATTTGCTGATACCGTTTAATTCAAGTATTGTCATTCATTCATTCCTGAATATCTCCGCAGGGAGAACATTTGATGCTTTGCGGACAGACAATACCGCAGCCAGTAAAACTGAAACAAGAGCAGATAGATTAATAATAAGAACATCTTTAATAAAAAAAGTAACAGGGATATCTGTAAAATAAAACGCCCCCGGAGGAGACAGGGACATAAAAGGCAATCGGGACAACAGGCTGTACAGAGTCTGTCTGAGTGTGATAAAGAAAGAAATAACCTCATTCACATGGAGCGACAGGAGAACCCCGGCGCTTGTCCCCGCTCCTATGCTGATTATGGCAATCAAAAGTCCCTGAGTTATATAAATTCTTCTTATATCCGAAGCCCGGCCCCCTACGGCCTTCAGGAGGGCCAGTTCCAGAATCCGTTCCTTCACATTCCGTTTCATGGAATGGTAGATATTCACCGCCACCACTATGAATATGAGAGCTACAATCAGGAACATAAAAACCTTTTCTATTTTCAGGGCATTGAAAAAAGCGCTGTTGTATTCCCTCCAGGAGAGGATCTCTGCATCCGGGTACTCCACAGCCAGTGCTGCTGCCGTTTTTCTGTCTTTGAAGTGGTTTTGAAGTTTCACCCCCCGGGTTACCAGGAGAGCATAATCTTCAGGCAGAAAGGCAAAAGACATGTTTCTGTCATATTCATAGTAGCCTGTACTGAAAATGCCGGTGACCAGATAATCGGTGTTTATGAAACTGAGACTGCCGGATTCCAGCCTTGATACAGAGATAAGATCTCCCGGACTGACTCCGAGATATCTGGCCAGTCCGGAACCCAGGATTATTTCGTTATCATTTTCAGGAAAGGTCCCGTATAAAAGAGACAGTTTTTCATTGAAACCGGCATCCTCTGCGGCGGCGGCCATATCAAGGAGTCTGAGTTGAGCTCCCGAACTGTATGATTCTCTGCTGGTGAATATCCCCTGAATATCAGAAAAAGCCACCACCGACCGAATGCCGTATTGTCCATTGAGTGAACTGAGGTCATTATGATTATCCACATTATCAATCCGGATATGGTAGGAATAAACTTCATTTATACTGGTGATAAAACTCTGCTGGAATCCGTTCATAACCGTCAGGACTGTAATGAGAGTCATGATCCCGATGCTCAGACCCATGATGGCCAGAGTATTCCCCAGGTGACCTCTCCGGCCGTTGTGGGTGAACAGATATCTGAAGGAAAGGTATGATGTCCAGCGGTTCATCAGGAATCAACTCCTTGGTCTGTTTCAATAACATTGGTGATAACGGCTTTATTATTTCTGTATAAAGTCTCTTCCGTTCTGTTTTCCAGTCTCTCAGTGATTTTAAGAAGATTTCCGTTTCTGTACCAGCTCGTCTTGCAGGGCTGTGCATCAGGATCAGAGGAACCGCAATACTCGTAGAACCATAAATCTCTTACAGAACTGCTTCTTTCCTGTTTGCGAATCAGAAAGCCATCCTGATATGTATTGATCTGAGAAAACTCCAGCTCATCTCCTGAATACCGGTTTTCCACCAGAAGATCTCCCTGATTATTATAAAATCGCTCTGTTCTTCTGTCCTTATCAATTTCATTGATCACTTCTTCACTGACAATTCCGCCTTCGGAATAGGCAATCATACGTTCTTCAATAATTGTATCACCATTCTTGACGGTTTTGGAACTGAGCCGGCCGTTTTCATAGTTCATAAAGGATGAAACATTCCCCTCCACCAGATACAAGGTATCCAGATATCGCTTCCTGAAATCTCCGGATCGCCACTCAATTCTGTCAGACCCGTCAGACTGCATATACACAAGGGAGCCGTTGTCCCTGTACATCAGCTGGTAGTCGGGTGTATCCGTTTCTGAATCCCTTTCAATACGTACCAGCTTGTCAGCCTCATAGATATATCTGTTATGAACAATCAGGCTGCCCTTTGAATCATAGAGCCTCTCTTCTTCAAGACGGTCATTTTCATTGGTTACAGATTCAGTCCTGAGGGAATCTCCAAAGTAATACTGTTCTGTATACAGGACACTCCCCTCCAGGATCTGCTTACTGAGACTCCATCGCTTGTAAAGAACCTGATCTTTGTAAAGAATCCTCTCCTCTGCATCATCCAATGTTTCGATACTGATAATCCACTGGGCGTCTGCCAGGCTCCCGGCAGAAGAAATCTGTGATCCCAGAGAGTCGGAGATATACAGATCCAGGGCACCCAGAGGGGCACACAGTATCAGCAGCAGACAAAGGAAGATCATATTCTACTGAGCCAGCAGATCATCCAGATAGCTTTCAGGATCAAATTCGGAAAGGTCATCCAAACCTTCACCATGCCCGACAAAAGCAACAGGGATATTCAGTTTCCTGCTGATGGCGACCACCAGTCCCCCTCTGGCTGTGGCGTCATACTTTGTCAGAACAACACAGTCCACATCCACGGCGTCATTGAAAACTTCAGCCTGCTGCAGGCCGTTCTGACCTGTGGTGGCATCCAGAACAAGGATTTTCCTGTAGGAACCTTCTTTGTCTATATTCGAGTTCACAATCTTGTCGATCTTCTTGAGCTCATTGATCAGATTTGATTTGTTGTGCATCCGTCCGGCGGTATCTGCCAATATGAGTTCCTCGCCATGGCTCTTGGCTGATGCAATACTGTCAAATATTACAGCTCCGGGATCAGCCCCGTGATCCTGGGCGATCACACGGCATCCTGCCCGTTCTCCCTGAATCTTAAGCTGGTCTATGGCTGCCGCCCGGAAGGTATCTCCCGCTGCAAAGGCGATTTTATCAAACCCTTCTTTTTTAAAGTACCGGGACAGTTTGGCAATTGTCGTTGTTTTGCCCACTCCGTTCACACCCAGCACCAGATACACATTCAGGGTATCCTTAACCGGATGGATGGTCTTTGTTTTCAGACTTTCGGAAATAATAGTTCTGAGCTCTTTGAGAACAGTATCCTTATCCTTGATTTTGTCATTCTTGACACGTTCTCTCAGTTCATCAACGATTTCCATCGTGACCGAACCGCCCATATCACCGCTGATGAGCATTTCTTCCAGTTCTTCATAAAAATCTTCAAGTGAACCGCTTTTACCGAACAATTCGGCTATCTTCTGACCGAGGTTCCGGTTATCTGATTTCCTGTCGTTATTTTTCTTTTTTTTCCAGAACATTTTAATCCTCTGTGGCATATTCCGCTGCGCGGATATAATCCCGTAATTTAAATAATGTGTTTACCAGCAGCCCGCTGCTGACAGCAATCCCGCCCCACATGCTGTAATAGGCAATACTGGCTTTATCATAGTATTCCAATGCTTTGTCATAACTGTCGGGGTTTAGGGTACTATTATAATCAAGAGCATAGACATAATACCGGTTGTCAAGATTTTCGTAAACGCCTGAGAGTATCAGAGGCACTGCTACTGACAGACTGAACCAGCCGAGGGAACGGTAGAATTTTTTCTTGCTCAGTTCCAGTTCTTTCTGCCGGTTCAGAATATCACTTGCCAGATGTACGGTCAGACTGTCTCCTTTTATATCGTCACTGTTCTGATAAAAGGACATATGCTTGTCCTTTCGGATGGTTATGAGGCTCTGTTCTCCCGGTTTCTCAATCTGAATGGGTGTAGATCCCACCCAGGTGGCCCCGATATAGACGTCTGCTCCCGGAGGATCCGAAATAAGAGACAGGTAGGTATTCTGACCTGCTACCAGTTCAATATCAATGACCTTCTGTTCTCCTGATATCAGGTAGATCTGACGGATATCACTGATATAACCATTTGAAAGAACCGACAGGGTTATGAATCCCGGTTCCTGATGAGGAATTTGAACACTCCCCACCCCTTTTGTTTCTCCGTCAATCTGAATCAGGGCATTGGAAGGTAGCACATGTACAGTAAGATCCGACCAGCTTCGTCCCAGAATAACAGACCTGAGTTTTATAACCTCGTCTCTGACCGTTTCATTGATCTCCTGTTCACTTACAATCTTTCCCATTGAGAAAACCGGCTCGCTGCTATGCTGAACCAGAGCTTCTATATTCAGGTAAAACAGATTATCCAGCCGTTCCACTGTTCCGCTGATCAGGAGATCCAGATTCTCTGATTCCATAAATCTCTGCTGTTGAACCCTGGGAACCAGTAAGCTGGCAACTGAATCTGAATAGGACTGCAGTGCCACGGGGAGAGAATTTTTTATTTCAATCTGATCTTCATCCAGCTGATTCCAGAAATCAATGAGTTTGGATTTATCATCAATATCCTGAGTAAAGGTTTTATATTTGTTCCGCCTGTCTTCCGTATCAAGGTCAGAAAACAGAAGCGCGTCCCTCTGGCTGTGAACAGCACTTTTCGATTTCTCAAGAGCAACTTTTTTTGCCTCAATATGGAGGGTGCGGAAATGTGATTTCTCCTCATCACTGAGACGATGCTCCGGGAGGCCGGTTATTTCTTCCTGAATCAGGAGAGGGATCGAATTGAGAAGATACTCATATCGTGTGTCCAGATTCAGGCCGTTGAACACAGAAAGGCCTATATTCCAGCTCTCTTTCGCCACAACCAGATCTGTACCGGTCAGGTTTTCAGGAAGCTGGACTGGCTGAGCAAACACGGAGAATGCTGTACATGTAAATAAAATGAAAATCAGTACTCTTGATTTTTTACTCATTTACACTGCAGGCTCTGTTTATGGCGGAAACAAGCCGCTTCCTCTGAAATGGTTTGACGATATAATCCGATGCTCCGAGTCGAATAGCCTGTATGATCTTTTCCTGATCACTGAGAGACGAGCACATTATGACCCGGGAATCGGGATACACCTTTTTCAGGCTTTTCAGGGCTTCCACACCATTCATCCTGGGCATGACAATATCGAGAAGAACAAGATCAGGCAGAAGAGCCTTGTAACGGGATAAACATTCTATCCCGTCACCGGCTTCTCCTATGACGATATGCCCGCTTTCTGTCACGATATCCGAGATGATAGAACGCATAAAGGGCAAATCGTCAACTACAAGTATTCTCATTCAATCTGATTTCCCGACCAGAGATATTTGAGATAGGCATCGATAAAAGGATCGATGTCTCCGTCCATTACATTCTGAATATTACCGGTCTCCTGCCTAGTTCTTAAATCCTTAACCATGGTATAGGGATGGAACACATAGGATCGGATCTGCGATCCCCAGCCGATATCCTTCTTTTCAGCGGCATTCTGAGACTGCTCTTCTTCCTGCTTCTGTCTGTAGTATTCATACAACCTGGACTTCAGCATTTTCATGGCAGATTCTCTGTTCTTAAGCTGACTCCTCTGATTCTGGCATTGTACCACAATACCCGTCTCAATGTGAGTCATCCGCACAGCAGAACTGGTTTTGTTTACATGCTGCCCGCCGGCACCGGAGGCTCTGTAGGTATCCACTCTGATATCATCCGGTTTTATGTCCACTTCAATACTGTCATCAATAACAGGTGAAACATATACAGATGCAAAAGAGGTATGCCGTCTGGCATTGGAGTCAAAGGGAGAGATCCTCACAAGCCTGTGAATCCCGCCCTCTCCTTTCAGATAGCCGTAGGAGTAATCGCCGTCGACCTGAAAAGAGATGGATTTGATCCCCCCTTCAGCCTCAACCGTATCCATAACGGTAATCTTGTAGTTTTTCCGCTCAATCCATCTGCTGTACATCCGGTACAGCATACTGGTCCAGTCACAGGCTTCTGTTCCTCCGGCACCGGAATGAATTGTAATAAAGGCAGAGAGAACGTCTGTTTCTTCACTGAGTAGTTCAAGAGAGTTGAGATTGGCAAAACTGCTTTCTATTTTATCCATCTGCTCCTGAATTTCAGCTTCCAGAGATTCATCATCCTCTTCCACTGCCAGTTCATAGAGCTCTTTCACATCGGACAGATCCTGAACCAGCTGTTCCCAGGGCTCATATTTATTTTTAAGCCTTTTCAGCTGTGCCAGTTTCTTCTCAGCTTTCTCACGGTCATTCCAGAAGTCCGGGTCCCCCGACTCCTTCTCCAGTTCTACAGCCTGACTTTTCAGTTCAGCTGTGTCAAAGTCGCCTCCAGGTTTCAAGGATCTCCCCGTCAAGGGATTTTAACTTTGTTGATATATCACTGAGCATTTGTGCCTCCGTTGTTTTTTTCTTTCAGTATGTTTCGCCGCCAGCGTTTTTCCGTCAATGAAGTAATGACAAGAGTTCCTTCTATGGGATACTGATAAATACGGATGGAATCGTAAAAATCAGTGGATCTGTCCAGATCCAGTTTAAGACGGGACAGATTATTCTCATTTATAGAAAGAGATTCAAATGTGTTATTCTGGATCTGTTTAAATCCGTAACGGAAGAGCAGATTCTGAACAATTTTCTGACTGTCTTCATTTCCAAGATCAACTACGATAGAAACAAACATAAATATACTCTATTTGCCTGTGCCTATGCTGTCAATAGAAAGTTCAGAACAATGTAATTTCACCGCTTGAAGCGCCTTCATCTGCCATTTCAAGAGTTTCATCGGTGTCTACTTTCTTTTTGTGGATATATATTGTGAATTTATCGATAAGATTCTTGATCTCATCACCCCTCAGTTCCCAGCTGTCCAGGCCCTGCTGCTCCAGAAGTCTGTTCAGTTCCCTGTCATACTGCTTCTTTTCTGAATCAATTATATCCATCTTATTCCGGATTTCATCCACAAGGTTTTTCATCTTTTCCAGATCTGTCAGAACCATAGCGTAAAAATCGTGAAACTGTTCTCCTGTTTCCTGAAGATCCATCATTCTGGCTCCGATATACTGACTGTACTCACTAACCTCATCCAGATTGATTTTCAGTTCTGCTCCCAATTTCTCTATATATAATGCGTCTTTTTCCGATTGAATAAAAAAACCGTTTATCAGGTCATCCGAGTTCTTTTTGAAATTGGTGATTGATTTTATAACCTGTTCTACAGAGAGCTCTATGGAATCTGTACGGGATGTAATATTTTCAATGATATAGCTCATATTTTCCAGATGCGGAAGCTTCGCAGCTTCCACCCTGCTGGAGATATTAATTGTTTTAACCCAGCTGATGATTCTTGAAAAACCGCTGTAAGACTCTTCGAGACTGCTGATGTCCCTGTAGATATTATCCAGGTTTTTCTGCATATTTATCTGAAAACTCCCTTTTTTCAGTTTACCCAGAGATGCACCGATATTTTCCTGACTAATAACAATATTCTGATTGAAACTGAGCCCGTTTTCTGATGTCTGAATCGATTTGCCGGCTTCCTGCAAGTAGCGTATCAAGGAATTCAAATCATTGGATTTGGCTTTGAATGTATCATAGTTCTTACTGAGTTCTATATGGATTTCTTCCAGGATCTCATAACAAAATCCGAACACCCTGCTGCCGTAACTCAGAGCATTGAGCCGGCTTTCCGCATCCCCTCCCTGATCCTCACTAATATGATCCAGGGCTACAATAACATGGTCTACAGACTGACGGATTATATCGTGTTTCTGAATTTCAGAGATAATCTCATAGAGAGGTCCTTTAATATGGCCGACCTGACCGATTACATCAGCAAGGACACGGTCTGAACCGCTCTTAAATTGCCTGGTACTGTCTGTAAGCTGTGAAAACTCGGAAGCTATGGTTTTTATAAGTTCAGAAATCTGATTCTTATCATGGTTGATTGCTTCAATAAATCCTGAAAAGATTTTCCCTAGATCATTTCCCTTTGTCTTGAGGTTGGAACTCAGACGGGCTGAACTTTTTGATACTTTTTGCAGCTCTTCTGTAATATAGGGAAAAGCCCCTCCGTTCTTGCCTGCTTTCAGAGCCGTAACCATGGCATTCAAAGAGATGAGCTCCAGTTCCGCAGAATCATCCTCTATCTGGTCAATATACCGGTCCAGTGTTCTGATGGAATCAAGCTCGGTCTTCATGCTTTCCATAAACTGAGAATCACTCTTTTTCAGTGATTCGAGAAATTCAGTCTGCTTACTGACGGTTTGTTCAATTTCTGTATTCAGATCATCCAGATCCGTGGATCCGTCACTTTTCAGGCCATTCAGCTTATTATCAAAGCTGCGGAAAAGATCAGGATAATTATCTGCCATATTCAGATACACATCGCCCAATGCGGTCACAATTTCTTTGAGTTCATTTTTAAGTGCAAGGACCTTATCCATTCGTTCTCCTGATCAGTTCTTCGGCAATTTTTTCCAGTGGCAGGATCTTGTCCACGCCCCCCCGTTTTATGGCTTCATTGGGCATACCGAATACGACACATGTTTTTTCATCCTGGGCAATATTATAGGCACCGGCATCTTTCATTTCTTTCATGCCTCTGGCACCGTCATCCCCCATTCCTGTCATTATGACACCTACCGTATTGGGGCCTGAATAACGGGCTGCAGAGCGGAAGAGTACATCCACAGAGGGTTTATGCCTGCAGACCAGGGGACCCTCTTTGGTTTCCACAAAATATCTGGCACCCTGCCGCTTTAAAAGGAGGTGTTTGTTACCAGGTGCAATCAGCGCACGGCCCGGATAAACGACATCATTATTTTCTGCTTCTTTCACTTCAATTTTACACAGTCCGTTCAGCCGCTCGGCAAAGGACTTGGTAAAGTGCTCCGGCATATGCTGTACAATCACAATTCCGGGAGAGTTGGCCGGCATCATTTCCAGAAATACCCTTAAGGCTTCCGTGCCACCCGTCGAGGCTCCTACGGCAATGACCTTTTCAGTCGTATCAATTGAAAGGGGCCTGTTGGACTTGGCCAGTATGGCATCGGCGGTCAGCTTTGGGGCGACCGGATTCTGCACAGGACTCCTTTTTTTTATGCGCGTTCCCGTTCTGGCAGCTGCCCGGATTACATCACAAATTTTGATACTGGATTCCTGAAGGAACTCTTTGGTCCCCACCTTCGGTTTGGTGACAATATCCACAGCACCCAGTTCCATGGCAGTCAGGGCATTCTGTCCCCCTTTCTCAGTTTTACTGGAACAGATTATCGTGGGTATCGGGTTTTCTGACATCAGTTTCTTCAGGAACGTCAAACCGTCCATCTGAGGCATTTCTATGTCTAGAACAATAACGTCCGGCTTACTGGCAGCTATTTTCTTTTCTCCGATAATGGGGTTGGGAGCCGTATTGATGACTTCAATATCTCTCTCCCCTTCAATTATTGTAGAGAGAGTCTGACGCACCACTGCAGAATCATCAATGATTAAAACCTTAATTTTGTCTGCTGCCATGAAGGTATTCCTTTATATCAGGATTTTTTATAAATAGTCGGAGCAACCGACACATAGGGTAGATTCAAACCGGTTATTGTTTCCGAATGTCCCAGAAAGAGAAAGCCGTCTTCCTTCAAATGTCTGTGAAGATTTAAAAGAATTTTCTTCTGTTTTTCAGTAGAGAAATAGATCAGAACATTTCTGCAATAAATAATATCAAATGTTTTCTTGATATTATAACGGTCATGCATGAGATTCTGCTGAACAAAACTGACGTTTTTCTGAAGCAGAGGTTTAACTTTTACCAGTTCTTCCTCTGCATTTTTACTTTTCAGAAAAAACTTCTTTTTCATATTCATGGGAATGACATCGATTCGGGAGCTGTGATATATGCCTTTTCTGGCTTTCGCAAGAACTTCCTGAGATATGTCCGAACCGAGAATAGAATAATTCAGAGCACCATAATCTTCACGGATACCCTCCATTACCATGGCCAGGGTATATATTTCCTCTCCTGTAGAGCTGGCGGATGACCATATATCGAAAGTTCCGCTGCCGTGATGACTGCTCAGATAGGGCCTGATAATATTATTTTCCATATAGACAAAATGGTCGGGTTCTCTGAAAAAATCGGTTTTATTTGTTGTTACAACATCTATCATGAAGGGGAATTCCTGACGCATTCCCTGTTCACTGAACAGATAATCGCAATAGTCTGAAAAATGGGACATTTTGAGTATTCGCAGACGTTTATGCAGACGGGATTCCAGCATGACCCTTTTGATATCGGGCATACGAATCCCCAGCTCCTTCTCAATAAAATTACTGAGTTTTCTGAACTCCCTATCCTCCAGTACAGGACGCTCTACAGAGACATTCATTCTCCGGCTTCCTCAACTTTTGCAAGCGCAGAGATCCGGTTTACATCAAGAATTAAAGCTACACTGCCGTCCCCCAGAATGGTGGCACCTGTTATATAATGAATATCCTTGTACAGTTTTCCCATATTCTTTATAACGGTCTGATGGTCTCCTATTACTTCATCAACAACAAAACCGGTAATACTGGTCTCTGTCTGAATGATAACCAGGTGTTCTCTGTCGGGAAGGTCGCTTTCTTCTGTGAAAATTTCCCGTAAACGGATATACGGAATGACAGACTCCCTGTACTCAACCAGCCGTTTTTTTCCATGTGATGTTCGCTCTTCTCTGGTCAGTTCCATACAGGCCTGAACCATGGAAAGAGGAAACACATATTTTTCATCATTGATTCTGACTAGCAGTCCTTCAATAATGGCCAGAGTAAAGGGAAGGTGGAAGGAAAATTCAGTTCCCACACCCTCCTCGCTCTTTATGTGAATGGATCCGTTTAAAGCATCAATCTGTTTTCTGACAACATCCATTCCGACCCCGCGCCCAGAAACACTGGTCACACTCTGGGCTGTGGAAAATCCGGGCATAAAGATCAGGTTATATATTTCTTCATCACTGAGCTGTGCATCGGGAGAAACAATTTCCCTTTCTACCGCTTTCTTAAGAATGGCTTCTTTATTGAGCCCCTGACCGTCATCTCTGATCTGAAGCTGAACATTGGCACCTGTATAATGGGCATCCAGGGTGATTGTCCCCATCTCATCCTTGCCTTTTTCTCTTCTGGACTCAGAGGACTCAATTCCATGGTCGATGGAATTTCTGATTACATGGACAAGGGGATCATTCAGTTTCTCGATAACATTTTTATCAAGTTCCGTGTCGCCCCCCTTTGTAATAAGCTGAATATTCTTATCCAGACTGGAGGAAAGGTCTCTGACCAGCCGTTTAAATCGGGAGAAGGTCGTACCGATGGGTACCATCCTGAGACTCATGGTATTATCTCTGAGATCTGCGGTTAACCGTTCAATCTGTTCCGCCAGAGACATAAGGGATGAAGACTTGGCCTGCAGAGCCAGCTGGTTCAACCGTGCCTGCGCCGTTACCAGTTCTCCCACTGTGTCCACCAGACTGTCGAGCTTGGCACTCTGAACACGGATAGTGGCTGCACTACCTGTATTGAGATTCTGTTTAATGGAATTGGAAATCTTCTGTTCTTCCAGAGCCGATTTGACATCAGACTCCTGAACGATGCCCTGTTCCACCAGGAGTTCACCGATCTTTTTTCTGGAATTCAGAATATCTTCAAGCTGTGATGCCTGAATTAATCCCTTGTCGATCAGAATTTCTCCCAGTTTTCTGCTTTCATCAGAACTGAGGACATTCTGCCAGTCGGATATAACAGAGACATCAATTTCTGATCTGGAATCCAGGAAAATAAAAACATCCTTTACTTCATTGATGGTTTTCTTCGTTGTCAGGTAAATATCCCAGCTCACATAGCAGACTTCTGGATTAAACACTTCGAAATCAGGAATGGATTCATTGTGGCAGATACAGGCATATTCACCCATTTCCTCCAGTTCATTCAGCAGCAGAAGGGGATTCGTGCCTGAGAGAAACAGATTTTCATCAGGTTTAAACTGAATACGGAAGGTTTTTTCAACGGCCTCTTCTTCTTTCTCTGTCTCTGAAGCTTTTGTGCCGGAAGAAGCTGAATCTTCCGCTTCCTCTCCTGTCAGAATTTTCATCCTGCTGATAATATCGGCAGATTCAGCTTCAAATTCGGGAGTGGAATCACTTTCTGCATTCAGCATAGCCAGGATATGATCCCGGCTGATAAGAGTCAGATCGATCAGTTCCTTGCTAACCTTGACTGATCCTTCCCTGACACCATCCAGAACTGATTCCACCACATGTGTGAAAGAAGCGATCCCTTCAAAGTCAAACATGGATGCAGAGCCTTTGATTGTATGGATGGCTCTGAAAACAGCTGAGATGGAATCCGGATTATCCGGGTTATCCTCAAGTTCCATGAGAAGATCTTCCAGATTACCCAACAGCTCATAGGCCTCTTCTTTGAAAGTTTCTTTAAATTGATTCATCATAATCAGTTCTCCTGAAGAAGAGACTTGCAATCACAAAGATTGAATCTGCCCGACACCTTCTCATTCACAGATTTAAGTATCAGCTGCCGTTTTTTTTCTGCCAGATGATTACTGAAACTGAAAATCATCTGAATTACAGCAAAATCTATGTCATCAACCTTTGAGAAATCAAGAACAATATTTGTTTTGCCGTCTTTCAGATTTCCGAATGTATTATGCAGATCTTCTGCCTGCCTTATATCCAGTATTCCCGAGAACTCAAGCTTTTCCTGTTTTTTGGGAGGCATATTATTCTCCGATGACTTTCTTTATTACAGCCATAACCTTATCGTTGTCAAAAGGCTTTACAATCCAGCCTGTAGCACCCAGTTCTTTTCCCTTATCCATAATATTCTGCTGTGATTCTGTGGTCAGAACCAGAATAGGGGTAAATTTGAACTCTTTTTTCTGCCGCAGTTCTCCGATCAGGGTCAGACCGTCCATATTGGGCATATTCACATCTGTGATGACAAGATCGCAGGTTTTTCCTTCAATGACTTTCAGTGCATCCTGACCGTCACAGCCTTCGATGACCTGATATCCTCCTTCAGTAAGAAAAAACTTCAGGCTCTCCCTGACTGTGCGTGAATCATCTACAATTAGTATCGTTTTCATTTTACTTCCTTTTAATTACTCAGGAGACTCAGCTTTCTCCTGTGCTGAGACCATGGAGATTTCATTTACAGTAAGTACTTTATCAATATCCAGAACAATCAGGAAATTATCATCCTTCTTGCCCATACCCTTGATAAATGCTGTATCAATTTTTGTTCCGATATAGGGAGTCGGTTCGATTTCTGTTTCACTGAGCTCTATAACTTCCTTAACAGAATCCGTTAAAAGACCCATAGTCACTGTTTCGTCATCCATCTTGACTTCTGTTACAATGATGCTTGTGTCGATATCCTTTTCAGTGCTTCCCATACCGAATTTTATCTTAAGATCAATAACAGGAACAACACTTCCCCTCAAATTGATGATTCCCCGCATAAAGTCAGGCATTCTTGGAACTTTTGTCAAGGAAGTGAATTCCTGTACTTCTTTGACATTACTGACGTTTAGAGCGTAACTTTCATCGTTAATTGTAAAAGTTAAATACTGAGATATTTCCTGAGCTGTCTGTTCTTCCATATCTGCTTCTCCTTAAAAGGGTTAATTTAATTCTATCATTAAATAAACGCCAATTCCAATAATTTCCATTTCAATAGCCATTTGTTACAGTTACATTCTCTAAAAAAGGACAATATCTCCGCCTTTCTTTTTCTTCAGAATATCTTCCTGTAAATCCTGATCATGTCTGCGAATATCTTCAATTTTGGTCTGGGAATGTATTTTTCTGAGAAGGACTCTTCCTGTCTGAGGAAATAAAAAGATTTTTCTCCCCAGAACATCACCCGTATTGGAGGCAATAACTGGTATCCCTTCTTTAATGAGAAACTGAAGGGCGAACTGAGTATTAACATACCCGACTCCCTCTTCCTTACCTTTGCCGGGGAACATGGAAGCTCCCCCGAAAACTTTCGCCTTCAAAGCGGACTTTTCCGAACCCAGTTTCATCATATCGTTTATGAGGACTTCCATGGCATACATGCCGTAACGGGCATTTTTTTCTCCCAGGATATCCGAATTTATTGTGCTGCCCAGTTTTGGAAGAAGAAAGTGATTCAGTCCGGCTTGTTTTTTTGTTTCATCATAGAGAACAACTGAAATACAGGACCCCAGGATGGTAGATAAAACTACATCTTCATTACTGCAGAAATACTCACCCGGATGAAGAATAATCTCTTTCTTATTGAATTTGTTGTTGTGAATGCTATACATCAGAGATCCAGTCCTGCAGTTCCGGACTGTTGCAGAAACCATTTACAGCTGCTGTCAGTTCTCCGTTGATCTGATCATGATTCAAATCTGAAACGGCGCTTTTCAGCTGTTCCTCAAAACCCCGGCATATATCATATAGAATTTCTGCACCCACCGTTCCGGCGATTCCCTTGATTTTATGAATCCAGACTATAGCGTCATCCAGACGGTTTTCTGACAGGGCTTTACAGCTTTTTCTGTAAAAATCGGGTATGTCCTCCAGAGACATGGAGAGAAGCTGTTCTGCAAGAACTCTGTCATTTTCTGTAAAGAGTAATAGACTCCGGCTGTTGAATTCTTTCAAGCTGTTCATAGTTCAAGTATAATTCAGAGGCTTTCCAAATGCCTTATATTTATTTCAGCTCTTCCTGTTGAAGGCATCCTCAAATTCTGCCCAGGCTCTGTTTCTCTGTTTCAGATTGTACTGTTTACTGTTTACAGGAGCTGACTGGCGGCGGCGCCTTTGGGCTGCTGTATTGTCGGGTTTATCTGATCTTCTTGCATATGAGGAGGAGCGGTCCCTTTTTGATTGTGTGGCCATGGAACTGTATGCGTCTCTTCTCCGGTCAGCTGCCGACTCTTTTGGACCGGTCTTACCTGGTAACTGATCCGGCAAATCCCGGTCTCCCAAACCGGAATACTGCTTTTTCAGACTGTCCCGTTTTCCTGACAGGCGAAGCATTAGTTTCTTCCACCAGGACAGAAATTTGTAGGCTTCTTCAAAAATCTCCAGAAGATACAGATCCAGAAGATGGTCGGGTTCCTTGAATCTGATCACACCTTTTGCAAAAAAGTTATTCATGAAATCTTTTATTTTGTTTACATCTCTTACTTTCTTCAGGTTTTTGAAATAATGGACAATGCCTTCGGATATGATTCTCGGTTTATTCAGGAACTCAGCCAGAACAGGTGATTCTTTTCGAATCATGTCCTTGATATCGTCATTGAAGGTTTCTCTTGTATAGAATGTGGTGATTCTGTCTTTATTTCCTGTTCTGAGCATCCGTTCCATCAACTGAATATAGTGGGACTTCAATTCCCGTGATTGCATGGACAGTTCAGAACGGAAATAAGGATACACATGATCCCTGTGAATATACTGGCCGTTTATACCCAGAATCAGGGGCAGTCCCACTTTAGTACTGATCTTGACTGCTTTTTCAAAAAAAAGATCTTTGAACCCCTCCCATTTTTTCATATGAGGCTTCATCATTTTATCCAGTTCATCGGCAGATACAAGGAAATTCTCTTTTTTCAGAATCTCCATACAGATTTCATCAATTGCCGCATCTCTGGCCGCATTCTCTTTTCTTTCATTTTCTTCTTCGGAAGCGGTATTCTTATAGAAGTGGTGCAGAATTTCACTGGAGTGAAAAAGGGTCGGTTCCAGATGCTTCAATCGAAGCTGAAGCTCTTCTTTGTTCTGAAGAATTTTCGTTGCCGCCCCCTGCCAGAACCGGCTGTCTTTTGTTTTTACTTTGGTCTGGATATCAGAAATTTTTATTCCCATAAAACGGGACACTATGGATATAAAGGATGTGTTGTTCAGGTAGCTTCTCAAATTTCTGTGACAT
>JAQQAM010000176.1 GCA_028532905.1 Spirochaetales bacterium | reverse complement strand
CCCCACTGCCTGACAAAGGCATTTGTAGCGGCAATATGGTCACAGTGGTAGTGGGTAGGAATAATCAGATCCAGACCCTCAAAACCGTCTCTGTTCTGGATCCATTCCAGAAGAATTCCGGGATGATCCTCCATGACAGAGTCTACAAAACCTGCATCAATGAGCAGATGTTTGCCCTCATTATTGCGGATAAGATAGCTGGCCTGACAGCAGAGCAGTGCATCAATGTCCGGATGGGTCACCAGGTAATCATTCAAATAAGCTTCTGCAGGGAGGTAATCCATCATTTCTACCAGGTTTTTTTTCAGTTCCTGAAGAGCGCTGTCTGTATCAGAAATAGGCTCTCCGTGTCCCGGAAGCAGAAGATCGGAAGACAGATCCCTGATCCGGTCAATACTGCTGATGAGGGCGGGTACTTTTCGGATCGTCTGTTCATCCTGTATAAACTCTTCATAGGTCCCCTGCAGAGCATCCATTTCCCAGACTCTGCCCTCTGAATGAATAAGATCTCCTGAGAAGATCAGCCTGTCACCTTCCAGCTCCAGCAGGAAACTCATATGATAGTCTGTGTGGCCGGGTGTCTCCATAACCTTCAGGCTGAATCCCTCCCAGTCGAATGTATCTCCCTCTTTAAGAGCCTGATGTACCGGAATATCCCGAAGGGGCATGGCATATTTATCGCCGTAATCAAAGGCATAGTAGGTGTTTCTGTCTTTCCAGCCGGCCTCGGCTTCACTGAAGAGTTTTTCGGCAGCGGCAGGAACGGCAAAACGGGTTCCTTCTGAAATTAGATCAAAATCTCCCAGGGACATATCTCTGTGGGGATGGGTGTGCAGTACCCAATCTATTCCGCTGATTCCCAGATCCTTCACACCGCTCAGTGATTTTCCGCTGCCGCTATCTATCAGCAATCCCCTGTCTCCCGATTTCAGGCAATAGATCCGGCAGGAGTCTTCCGCCGTATACAGGTTCTTTCTGATTTTTTTCCAACTCATTCTTTTTGTTCCTTGATGTCATATAGTTCCAGGCCGTTTTTATACAGCAGCCGGTCGGCTGTCTCTTCCGCATCTCTGCGGCTGAAATAATCCGTGTTTACAAGTTCACTCAGTACATCGGCAGTGCAGCGTTTGGCCAGAAGGGCCGATGCTGCAGACCAGACAGGTGTCCATCCATCCCCTCCGAATACGGTGATCTTATTGGATGGAACAGAGCCGAGCCAATTTTTCAGCTGCTGTTGCATGGAGAGGGGGGAAAGATTCCATGACCAGCTCATGTCCAGCCACACATTGGGAAAGGCTTTTCCCAGGGCTCCCAGCTGCTCTGCAAAGGGCCAGGAGGAGTGGAACAGGACAAACTTTGTATCAGGGTGTCTCTGGAGGGTCGGAATCAGTGGCAGAGGATTACCGTTTCTGAAGTCGCCGTAGATACCGGCATTAAATCCGGTGTGCAGCTGTACCGGAAGATCCAGTTCTCCGGCCAGAGAAAACATTTTATTCAGAAGGTAGTCCATAAGGGCTCCTGCATCAAACACCCGTCCGTTTAACATCAGGTTAAAGGAAGTTTCCGCATCCTGACGGGATGGATTCTTCATATCAAGAGCCCGAACATAGGCCATAGCGCTTTTAAGACTAACGGTCCCCGGGTACTCTGCTATGCAGCGAATCCGCTTTTCCAGAAGATCTTCCAGGTCCTGCAGGGATGTGATCGCTGTATCATAGGCTCTTTCCGTTTCCTTCAGCTCTGCAGAGTCCGCGGGATTAAGCAGTGGATCAAGGCGGACTGTGTTGTAAACAAAATCCGGGAAATCTGTCTCTATGGATTCTATGTTAAAAGGCATATAGCGGTAATCGTCATTGATTATCCATCGGATGCCGCAGTTACCGCACATATAATCATAAAGCTCGGAAGCTGAATATTTGTTGACCAGGCTGCGTACTCTTTCATTGAGTTCCGGGAGTGTATGAGCACTGACTTCATTCATTTCAAGAAAATCTTGTGCAAACAGCTTCAGAGCCAGCCCGTTTCCAGTCGTTAAAGCGGCAGAAAGCAGACGTTGAACAGACTCTTCAGTCAACTTGTCATAGGAAACTCTGCCGAATTCCGTTCCGGCAGCAGCCATAATCTCAGCGAAGACCATTCCGTTGACTCCGTTGAGGAAGTCATAACCCGGGAGGGCAGCAGCCAGATCTTTTATGCCGTTAAAATGCTCATGACTGTCAAAGAGCGGGGATTTTCTGGTATAATCCCTCATATCCTGATATTCTTTCATGTCAGACATTATATCAATGTAAACGTTTTAATTCAATTTTATTCTATTTAAATATTAGTATTTGACGAATACCTTTTTCTCCCTTACAATCTATGCAAACGTTTAAATTGTGAGAGGACTTATGAAAAAAGCCTTAGCTTTGTTCTTTGGAATAGTCTTATCTGTTCCTTTTATTTTAGTATCCTGTGCCAGCGGAAGTGGCGGCAACAGAGCTTCTCTGGGGATTATACCAGAGAATATTATAGATCCCGCGGAAGTTCAGGTTCCGCAGTTCACTCCTGTGGAAGACTATGTGCTGACCGACAGCATGAAAGAAAAACTGGCGGCCTATCATTCCGGGCTGATGAATTTCAGTACCAATACCTTCCCTCATGAAATGATGGCGGGACTGGGGAATCCGGATGTGACTGCAACGGAAGCCTATGTCCGCTGGAACGATCTGGAACCCCGGGAGGGGGAGTATAACTGGGAAAAACTTGATAAAGTGATTGATCTGTGGAGTACGGCAGATAAAATTATCGAGCTGCGGATCGTAGCCGCCGACAGCGCTACAAACATCACGCCCCGCTGGGTTTTTGACGATTACAATATCAGAAGAATCACTCATGGCGACTTTTTTGATTTTGAGATGAAGAGAGGGGGGTACACCCTGAGCGATGCGGCTGTCCGGACCAATGATCCTGAAAAGGTGAGAGGGCAGCGCTGGTCAGTATACGCAGAAGGCGGAAAAGACACAGCCTTTTTTACTATGAAACAGAGCCGGGCGGTTGATTCCGGTAAAATATACTCTGCACAGCTGGACTACAAAGCTCATACTGACGGTATCTACTACATGCGTTTTATTGATACTATGAGCGGAGCTGCGTCCGAAGATGTCGCTTTCTGGAAAGGGAGTGCCGGTACCTCTGCATCAAAATCCGCAACATTCAGTCTGAATCAACCCGGGAAATGGGTTCTGGAAGTGGGTACGGTCTCCGGCGGAGCCATCTCTCTGGATAATATTGCAGTTCAGGAGGTTCGTTCAGGATTTTCTATCCCGGCATATCCTAACTTCTTCGATCCCCGTTTCCAGGCTCTTTATGAGAGACTGGTTGTGGCTGTCAAAGAGCGTTATGGCGATAACCCTCATGTAGAGGTCATTCAGGTAGGTCCTGTAGGCCGCTGGGATGAGATTATGCTGGACTGGCAGGAGAGTCCCGGAAATGACAATTTTGCCCAGCAGTGGCAGGCTTACGGATATACCGATACCGTTTATCTGGAGCATATTAAATGGTCCATGAATCTGTACCGCAAGTATTTCCCCGATCACTATCTGAGGATTAATACGGCTTATGGCCTTCCCGAAGTGGGAGACACCACCCTGATCTGGCGACAGGCGGCCGAACTGGCAGCGGAAAAAGGAATTCAGATCAAGCAGAACGGTCTTCAGGAGAAGTATTTCGGATATGGGGGTGATACTCCCTTCCCCTGGGCAGCCGAAAAGGCCAGGAACAGGCCTGAGAGTAATATTATTTATGAAACAGCCGGTCAGGTTTTCCGGAATGACACGGGAATCGGTACACCCATCGGACATCCCATCACTCTGTTTAATGCAGCCATAGTTCAGGCGGTGGACGGAATGTTTCTCTATCCCGATGATATCATCACCCGCCGTGTTCGGGCTTATCACCATTATGCAGTGGAATCATTCGGTTTTCCCTTGATTAACAGATGGTATACCCGCTTCGGCTCCTGGTCTGTGGGAAATGAAACTCATCCCGAAATGATAACCTGGGACAATATCTGGATGCGGATGCGCCCCTATGGCAGTGCCGGTACCAAAATGACTCTGAGGGAAATCGATGGTGAGAAATGCACCGTTACCGATGAAAATGATCCCCTCATCATTCTGGATATCGATGACAGAGCCCGGTATGTGAATCC
>JAQQAM010000175.1 GCA_028532905.1 Spirochaetales bacterium | reverse complement strand
CATCAATACCTCCCTGAGCCAGAATATTCATAATATGATCTTCGCTGATTTCCTCACCGCTTAATTCACATATCTTGTTCCTGTCTTTCAGTACGGCCACACGGGAACAGCACCTGGTGACCTCTTCCAGTTCGGAAGAGATAAAGAGCACGGATCGGTTTTCCTGTCTCATTTTTTCAATTAGTTTTTCGATTTCGGCCTTGGCCCCCACATCAATCCCCCTTGTGGGTTCATCCAGAATCAGAAGCCTCGGATTCATGGCCAGCCAGCGCGCCAGAATCAGTTTCTGCTGATTCCCGCCGCTCAGTGTTTCGGCCCTCTGTTCAATGTCGGAGACCTTGATTTTCAGAAGATCTACAAACTGATTCGTGATAGCCTCCTGCTCAGTCCGGCTCAGCTCTTTCAGAATGCTTCTGTTGGCCTGCAGGGCCATGCAGATATTCTCACGAACCGTCAGATCCGGGATAATCCCTTCGGTCTTTCTGTCTTCCGGACAAAAGGCGATTGATTCACTGATCGCATCCCGGGGGGCTTTAAAATGTTTTTTTCTTCCGTCCACGGAGATGGAACCTTCTCCAAGCTTTTCAATGCCGAAAAGCAGTTTGGCGGTTTCCGTGCGGCCGGCTCCCAGAAGCCCCGCAAGACCCACAACCTCTCCCTCCCGAAGTTCCAGATCAAAGGGATTCATCAGTCCGGCCCGGCCTGTATTCTCGGCCTTAAAAAACAGTTCACCCGTACTGCTGCTTTCCGCCTGATTGGCGGTTAATTCTCCCATATCCCGGACTTCTCTTCCCAGCATATGAGATATGAGCTGAAGCCTGGACAGCACTGCCGTCTCATACTCCCCTACATACTCTCCGTTGCGCAGAACAGTTATACGGTCGGTGACTTCATAAACCTGTTCCAGAAAATGGGTTATGAAAATTATCCCGATTCCTTCCTGTTTAAGCTTTCTCATAACGGAAAAAAGCTGCTCACACTCAGCCTGATCCAGACTGGAAGTCGGTTCATCCAGGATCAGTATCCGGGCCTGTATATCCAGGGCTCTTGCAATGGCGATCATCTGCTGAATGGCCGTTGAATAAGACCCCAGAGACCGCGTTACATCCAGATCAAGATCGAGTCGGGCCAGAGCTTCCCTGGCCAGCATATTCTGTTTATTCCAGTCAATTTTCCCGCTTCTTCCGGGCTGGCGTCCTATAAAAATGTTTTCGGAAACCGAAAGAGAGGGGATCAGGTTTACTTCCTGATATACAGTACTGATTCCCTTCCGGGAAGCATCCATAGGAGAAGAAGCTTCAAATGAAGAACCGAGAAAATGGACGGTTCCTTCATCTTTTTTGTATAGTCCTGTCAATACTTTTATCAGGGTGGATTTTCCGGCGCCATTTTCACCCATCAGAGCATGGATTTCTCCTGCCCTGAGGGTAAAATCGACAGAAGCAAGAGCTTTCACTCCCGGAAAGCTCTTGCTGAGTCCCCTGATTTCAAGCAGCCGGTCTGTACCGGCACTCAAATCGGGCATGTTCTGTCTCCTTAATACAGACGGCTGTCAATAACGTCGGCTGCAACTTCCTGGGGAAATACACCTTCGTTGGTTACGATTCTCTTGGGAAGCTCTTCACCTTTCATAAGAGCCTCAGCAGCATCAAAAAGCTGGGGTCCCAGAAGGGGGCTGCACTCAACAGTACAGTTCAGTTTTCCCTCGATCATGGCTTCGAAAGCACCGCGAACGGCATCGATTGAGACAATAATTATGTCCTTTCCGGGAGCCAGTCCATACTCTTCAATGGCCTGGATGGCACCGATGGCCATATCATCATTATGAGCATAAAGAACATCGATGTTATCGCCTTCCGCCTTCAGGAAAGCCTCCATTACCTCTTTACCGCCGGAACGGGTGAAGTCGCCGCTCTGGGTTTTGATGATTTTCATGCCGGGATTGGCTTTCATAACTTCTTCAAAACCTGTTTTTCTGTCGATGGCGGGTGCAGAACCGACGGTTCCCTGAAGCTCAACGATGTTGACATCCGTATAACCTTCACTTACAAGCCAGTTGGCGGCACGGCGTCCCTCTTCAACAAAGTCGGAACCCATAAAGGTTACCCACAGAGATTCATCCTGAACATCCACGGCTCTGTCTGTCAGGATAACAGGTATACCTGCTTCACTGGCTTCTACGAGAACGGCTTCAAAACCTGTTTCCACTACAGGAGAGAAAGCAATAACATCCACACCCTGTGCAATAAAACTGCGGATCGCCTTGATCTGATTTTCCTGCTTCTGCTGTGCATCTGCAAATTTCAGCTCAATATTGGGCCGGGCGGCGGCTTCACTCTGGATGGACTCGGTATTGGCCACTCTCCAGGCGCTTTCAGCACCGATCTGGGAAAAACCGACGGTGATTTTTCCGTCATCTTCCTGCTGTCCACCAGCTGAAATTCCGGAAACCAGAAGGACAGCCATACACAGTAACATAACTACCTTTTTCATATTTACTCCTTTGATTAGGTATTTGTCCGGTATTTTGCAAATCTTATGCCAAAACCTCTTCAACCGTTCAAAAACCTCAATATTCTCTTCTGCAAGAAGGATTTACACTCCCCCAACTGAAAATAATCATTTACAAATAGATTAAACGAGTGTATAAATTTTACACACAGCCGAATTTGTTTATGTGTAAAAAGGTAACATGAAAAATGAAAAAACACATACTGATAATTGATGATAATGAAAAACTCTGCCGCAGCCTCTGCCGTAATTTCGAGCAGCTGGGGTATAAAAAAGCCTATGTCTGCAATACAGCCGATGCTCAGGATTATCTGAAAAACACTCCCCCTGATACAGTCCTTCTGGATATTGCTCTGGGGGATGAAAGCGGCCTGGACCTTCTAAAATATATCAGAGAAGAACATCCGGCTCTTCCCGTAATAATGATTACAGGATACGGAACAATCGAAACCGCAATTGAATCCATCAAATCAGGGGCATTTGACTACATACAGAAACCCCTTGAATTCAACAAGCTGCTGGTCATTGTGGAGAATGCTCTGAGGATGAAACAGCTGAAGGAAGAGAATACAGGCCTTAAATCCAGAATATTCCGGATGGCTCCCAAAATGATCACAGGAGATCCCGGTTTTATTCAGCTGTGTGAAAAGGCGGAACGACTAGCCGATACCGATTTCCCCATACTCATACAGGGCGAGAGCGGAACAGGTAAGGAGGGGATGGCCGAGTTTATCCATAACCGCTCCGGCAGAAATGCAGCGGAACTGGTAAAAATAAACTGTGCGGCTTTCCCTGAAAACCTGCTGGACAATGAACTGTTCGGCCATGAAAAAGGAGCCTATACAGGGGCGGATGACCGGTTCAAGGGGGTTTTCGAAAAGGCCGATGGCGGAACCCTTCTGATGGATGAAATCGGAGATATGACTCTGGCCACTCAGGCCAAAATTCTCAGAACCATTCAGAACAGTGAAATCAGAAGGATCGGAGGAGACAGGACCATTCACATTGACGTTCGCTTTATAGCATCCACCAACAAGGACCTGAAGGAGCTTATCCGGAAGGGGCAGTTTCGGGAAGATCTCTATTACCGCCTCTCTACAGCGACGATCCAGCTGCCCCCGCTCCGGGACAGGAAGGGAGATATCCCCCTTCTGGCAGATTCTTTCCTGTCGGAATACTACGGTAAAGAAAATCACAGAAAGAGTTTTTCCCCCCGTTTTTCGGATGTCCTGAATCAGTATGACTGGCCGGGAAACATCAGAGAGCTTAAAAACATCATAAACTACGCGGCGGCTCTGGCGGTGAAGGAAAACATTGACCTGGAAGACCTGCCGCCGTCCTTTCTGCAGGAGACAGCAGAGACCCGCTCGGAAAGCCTTCTGGAGTCCAGTGAAAAGGAACTGATCCTGAAAACCCTCCGGAAAACAAACAACAACAAGAAAAAGACCGCCGAGATTCTGAACCTCAGCCGGAAAACCCTTTACAACAAGTTGGCAAAATATGAAATATGACAGCTCTGCCCCTCCCCTGGTTCAAATGAAAAAAATCAGCTGCCTGAACGACGGCAATAAAGTATTGCGGAATCTGAGCCTCACACTGTATCCGGGACAGATTCATGCAGTGGTCGGCGATCACGGCTCGGGAAAGAGTTATATCAGCGATGTCCTGTCGGGAATCCATCCTGTTCACAGCGGAGAACTCTACCTGGAAGGCCGTAAAGTAAATCCCCTCAGTATAAAAAAATCACAGGATTTCGGAATTCAGACGGTTCATCAGGATGTCAGTCTTATCCAGAACTTTAATCTGGCGGAGAACCTTTTTACTCCCGAACTCCCGGATCAGAGTTTTCCCTTTCAGAAAAGCAAAAGGCTGCAGATTGCTGAAGAGATTCTAAAAGGATACGGAGTTTATATCTCGCCGGAGAAGCTGTACAAGGATCTTAATCTGTCGGAAAAAATACTGATCAATATTATCCGGGTTCTCCTCCGTTCTCCCCGTCTGCTCATCCTGGATGAGGCCCTTGAGAAGCTGACCGGCCGGGACTATGAATGCCTGATCAATATCCTGAACGGACACATAGACAGAGGCATGTCCATCCTCTGCCTCAGCCATAAAATTGATGAAGTCTATAATTTTGCCGATTCGGTCTCCATTATCAGGAAGGGCGAAATATTCCTGAACGATTCAATGGACAGTATAGACAGGCTTAATCTGGTAAAACTCTGCTACTCCCAGCTCAACTATGACAGCAATATCAATGATCTGAGCAAAGAGTTTTATCAGCTTCTTAAATACAATGAAGCCATACTGCAGAAGCTGCCCATCAATCTGATAGTAACCGATGATTCGGGACGCATTAAAATGATCAATGATGCCGGAAGGAAGTTTTTTAATCTCCATGCCAGAGAGTTCAGGGATAAATCTCTGCGGGAACTTTTTCTCGAGGAAAAGGAGGGCTTCATCCATGCGCTGGAAGACGCTCTGGCAGGTCAAACCGAAACCAGCCTCTACAATATGCGTCTGACCATGAGCAGCAGCAAGCGGATCGTCAACTTCAGAACTCTCCCCATATATGACGGGGCCTTTCTGATCGGGAATATTATTATTCTGGAAGACATTTCGGAGCAGGAAAAACTGAGAGAGCAGATAAACCTCTCGGAGAAACTTGCCTCCGTAGGCCTTCTGGCAGCGGGTGTCCTTGAGCAGGAAGGCGATTTCCGGCTCGGCGCGCGGATGGACATAGCGGGACTTGGACAGGGTGCCGCCTTCCTCCAGGCGCATGCCGTCGGTCAGGCGGCCCCAGATG
>JAQQAM010000174.1 GCA_028532905.1 Spirochaetales bacterium | reverse complement strand
TAACTGTTTTAAAAGTAAGCGTCTGACGGGAATCGAACCCGTATCATCAGCTTGGAAGGCTGAGGTAATAGCCATTATACCACAGACGCAGTTACTTTGCCCTTAGGGCATGTGGAATATATCAGGAAACGCTTTATTGGGTCAATACCTTTTTAAGGATTTTTCAAATCCCTTCAGAAGGGTGAAAAAAAGATGAAAAAACTCGGTTAATTACCTTGTCAGACCTCTTTACATTAGAATGGCATTCTGACAATATTCTGTATGGAAAACAGAAGCATATACAGAAACATATCGCCCCTTGATCATCGTTATTATCAGTCGAATAAAGAGCTCTTTGAAGCTCTGTCTGACAGACTCAGTGAAGAAGCCACCGTTGCCTACTGTGTTAAAGCCGAAATGGCCCTTCTTAAAACACATATAAAACTCCAGAATCTGGGAGATCAGTCTCTCATCGATTCTCTTGATGCAGTAGAAAACAGCATTACACCTGAAGAAGTGTATAAAGAAGAAGAGAAGACTCAGCATAATATAAGAGCTCTTGTAAACGTTATTAACAAAAAAGTTCCAGAGAATCTCAAACCCTGGGTTCATATGGGAGCCACGTCCGTAGATATGCTGGATACAGCCAATGCCATGCGCATGCGGGATGTTACCAGAGAGGTGATTCTTCCTCTGCTGATCGAGCTGGAAGAGGAACTGATTAAGATGGCAGATGCTGAAGCAGAAACTCCCCAGGTGGGAAGAACTCACGGTCAGCATGCCGTTCCTGTAACTCTCGGGTTTACAATCGCCGAGTATGTTTCCCGGCTGGGACAGTCCATCTCGGAAATTGAAAGACTCTCTGCGGATCAGAGAGGAAAGCTTGCCGGGGCTGTGGGCGGATACAATGCCACCAGTATGATCACATCTGAGCCTCTTGAAATGGAAAAGATGTATCTTGATTTTCTCGGTCTGAAACCTTCTGAATATTCTACACAGATGGTGGAGCCTGAATACCTTCTCAGACTGCTTTTGGAATACAATACAGCCTTTGGTATCATAGCCAATCTGGCCGATGATCTGAGACACCTGCAGCGCTCCGAAATTGATGAGGTGAGAGAGTTCTTTTCTGCCACACAGGTCGGATCATCCACCATGCCTCAGAAAAGAAATCCCTGGAACTGTGAGCATGTGAAAAGCCTCTGGAAAGCTTTTGCCCCCAGAGTGATGTCTTTTTATATGGACCAGATTTCCGAGCATCAGAGAGACCTTTCCAATTCGGCATCCGCCCGATTCCAGGCCGACTTTATTGCCGGATTTGCCGCAGCCGCAGCCAGAATGAAAAAAATAATTGCCGGTATGTCTGTAAACAAAGAGCAGCTTAGAAAGAATCTGACCGTCCAGGGAGACTTTGTACTGGCGGAACCCACATATATCCTTCTGGCCATGTCCGGGATCAACGGTGCTCATGAGATTGTCAGAAAGATTACCCTTTCCTGTGAGAAGAACGGAAAGACCATTAAAGAGGTTCTTCAGACCGAGCAGCAGGAAAGCTGGGAGAAAATTAAGGCCCAGCTGAAAGAGGTGACCGGTCTGGATGCAGAGGATTTCTATTCCGATCCTTCTCTTTACAGAGGAAAAACAGCCGAAAAAACCAGAACTCTCTGCATGAAATACACAGAGATGATATCCAATATTCGAGGAGAACTTTAATGCTTCAGATCGAAGAAAAATACAGTTATGATGACGTGCTTCTGCAGCCTTCCTATGCGGATTTTCTGCCCTCAGAAACTTCAGTGAAGACCAGACTGGCAGCGAATATTTATCTCAATGCTCCTGTTATTTCAGCAGCCATGGATACGGTAACCGAATATCAGATGGCTATCGCTCTTGCTCTGGAAGGCGGGGCTGGTGTTATTCACAGAAACCTTTCTCCCGAAGAGCAGGCCAGACAGGTTCAGCGTGTTAAACGCTATCTCAACTGGGTCATTGCCAATCCGGTAATCGTCCATAAGGGACAGACTGTTGCGGATGTGGAAAAGATTATGATGGAAACCGGTGTAACCGGGCTTCCTGTTCTGGATGGAAAGAAACTCTGTGGTATCATCACGAACCGTGATATGAGATTCTGTTCTGATCTGACTCAGAATGTGGAAGATGTAATGACTACCGATCTGATCCTGGAGCGGGGGACCCCTTCAGTGGAAACTGCCCGGGAAAAGTTTGACAAACACAGAATCGAAAAACTTCCTGTCGTTGATCATGATGATCACCTTACAGGTCTGATTACTGTATCGGATATGGAAAAACATAAAAGTTTTCCTGATGCAGCTCTGGATGAATCGGGAAGTCTTGTTGTTGGGGCAGCCGTTTCTCCCAATGATTATAAAACACGAATACCCCTTCTTCAGCAGATGGGCTGTGACTTTGTTGTACTGGATACGGCTCACGGGAACAGTCTGAGTGTTGTCAAAGCGGTTGAAGGAATCAAAAAAGAGTTCGGTATTGCTGTTATTGGAGGTAATACATCCGATGCTGACGGTACCAGAAGACTGATCGAAGCCGGAAGCGATGCTGTAAAAGTCGGTGTCGGCCCCGGATCAATCTGTACCACAAGAATTGTTGCCGGAATCGGAGTTCCCCAACTTTCTGCGGTTTATGATTCTGCCGAAGAAGCCGCAAAGCACAATATTCCCATTATTGCCGACGGCGGTATTAAATACTCCGGTGATATCACCAAGGCTATCGCTGCGGGCGCCAGCTGTATTATGGTGGGTAACCTGTTTGCCGGTCTGAAAGAATCTCCGGGACGGGAAGTTATCTTTGAAGGCCGTATCTTTAAACAGTACCGGGGGATGGGATCTGTTGGGGCTATTAAAGAAGGAAGCGGTGACCGCTACCAGATGAAGAAAGACGAAGAACCTGTTCCCGAAGGAATTGAAGGACGCGTTCCTTTCAAAGGGGAACTCAAACCCTATCTGAATCAGCTGGTAACCGGACTCAAAAAGGGAATGGGTTATTGCGGATGTCGCACTATTGAGGAATTGCGTTCATATAAAAAGTTTGTTAAGATATCCAGCGCCGGTCTTAGGGAGAGTCATGCTCATGATGTAAACATCACACAGGAAGCTCCCAACTACTCACGCTACTAAGGATCGGCTACCAAACTTATAAGGAAGTACGAATGAAACTTGTTGTTATCGGCGCCCAGTGGGGTGACGAAGGCAAAGGAAAAATGGTTGATTACCTTGCCGAAGATGCGGACCTTGTTGTCAGATTCTCGGGAGGTGCCAATGCAGGCCATACAATCAAGGTAGATGGAAAAACCTTCAAGCTTCACCTTGTACCGGCTGGAATTATCTATCCGGAAAAACAGGTGGCCCTTGGAAACGGAATGGTGATTGATCCCGAATCTCTTTTTGAAGAACTGGGTGAAATCAAAGCCCAGGGAGTTGACTGGGAAGGCCGTGTATTTGTTTCCGACAGAGCTCATCTCGTGCTTCCCTCCTATAAAGCAGAAGATATTGAAATGGATCCCAAGCGGCCCCGTCCCATCGGGACAACCGGTCGGGGAATCGGTATTGCCTACGGAAGGAAAGCCTATAGAGACGGAATCCGTCTGGCTGACCTCTGGGATGATATGGTCTGGGATAACCTGAAGGCCGAAGACCGTGAATGGCTGGCTCCCTTTAAAGAGAAGCTGAGCGGTATGAAGGTTAATATGGCCGGATTTATGATGGCCAACAAGGATAAGAAAATCCTTCTGGAAGGAGCACAGGGTGCGCTTCTGGATCTGGATCACGGTACCTATCCCTATGTGTCTTCCGGTATCTCTACTAGTGCCGGTGCCGCCCTGGGCGGTTCCATCGGTTTCAGATATATCGATAAAGTTCTGGGCGTCTTCAAAGCCTACCAGACCAGAGTCGGTAACGGCCCTATGCCCACAGAAATGCTGGAAGGGGAAGAGCTGGAACTGGGTAATACCCTCCGTGAACTGGGACATGAATACGGTGCTACCACAGGAAGACCCAGACGAATCGGTTATCTCGATCTGGTAGCCCTGAAGTATGCCGGATGGGTGAATGGATTGGACGGTTTTATTCTGTCCCACCTGAACCTTTATGACGGATTCAAAACTGTTTCCATCTGTACCGGATATGAAATTGACGGTAAGGAAGTAACAGACTTCCCCTCACTGGTTACGGATCTGGAAAAGGCAAAGCCCATACTGAAAGAATTACCCGGTTGGGAAGGAAAGGTCGGCGATGCCCGCTCCTGGGATGAGATTCCTGAGGGAGCGAAAAAAGTTATTTCCTTTATTGAAGAATACACAGGGGTTCCTGTAGCCGGATATTCGGTAGGACCCTTAAGAGATGAAACATTTATGAAGGAGCCCGCGTGGACAAAATCCTGATCCTTGATTTTGGAGGACAGACCTGTCAGCTCATTGGTAGAAGAATCCGTGACTTCGGTGTTTTTTCCGAGATTGTACACGGTGATATTGAACTGACAGATGAGATTATCACACCCGATGTAAAGGGAATCATCCTTTCGGGATCTCCCTATTCGGTCTATGAAGACGGAGCGCCGGCTCCCGATCCCAAAGTCTTTGAATTGGGACTGCCCCTTCTGGGGATCTGTTATGGATTCCAGAGAATGACCTACCACTTCGGAGGTGAAGTAAGACCTCTTGAAACAAAAGAGTATGGTCGTTCCAGGGTCCATTTCCTGGAACAATCAGAGTTAACTGCGGATATTCCCGATAATTTCCTGTCCTGGATGAGTCATGGTGACAGTATAGATACTTTGGCGCCGGGATTTACCATGATTGGCGAGTCTGAGAATCATCTGCCGGCTATTGCAGTGAACAAAGAAAAGAACTTTTACGGAATCCAGTTTCATCCGGAAGTAACCCACTGTGATAATGGTAATGACATTCTTGAAAATTTCTGCTGCCGGATCTGCGGAGCTGCCAAAGACTGGACTCTTGATCTGTTTATGGAGCAGATTTCTGAAAGAATCAGAGCTCAGGTAGGCAAAGAGAAAGTTCTTCTACTGATATCCGGCGGTGTGGATTCCACGGTTGCCGGGGGACTGCTTCTAAAGATTCTGGATCCTGAACAGGTATACCTCATGTATATCGATACAGGGATGATGCGGAAGGGAGAGTCCGATGAAGTGGCTGCCAACCTGAAAAAGCTGGGAGCAACCCATCTCCATCTGATTGACGCCAGAGACCGTTTTCTAGATCCTCTCAAAGGGGTTGAAGATCCTGAAGAGAAGAGAAAAATCATCGGTGACCGGTTTATCCACGTGCAGGAAGAGGAGATTGAAAAACATATCTCCGGAGATTACTTTCTGGCACAGGGAACCCTCTATACCGACCTGATTGAATCCGGAAAAGGGGTGGGCAATAAGGCTAATGTCATTAAATCCCATCATAATGTCGGTTCGCCTCTTGTTGAAGCCAAACGGCAGGCGGGATTGATTGTAGAACCCCTGGATATGCTCTACAAGGATGAAGTCAGAAAGCTGGGGCTGAAACTCGGTATTTCCGGAGATATTGTCTTCCGTCATCCTTTTCCCGGACCCGGTCTGGGAATCAGAATTATCGGAGATGTTTCTGAAGAGAAGTGCCGTATTTTAAGAGATGCAGATTTTATCTATATTCAGGAGCTGAAAAAAAGAGACCTGTACGATAAGATCTGGCAGGCATTCTCCGTTCTTCTTCCTGTTCGCTCTGTAGGCGTGACAGGGGATGCCAGAGAATACGGGTATGTTCTGGCCTTAAGGGCTGTGGTGTCCCATGACGGGATGACAGCAGACGTATATGACTTTCCCACAAAGGATCTTCTGGAGATCTCTTCCAGAATTACTAATGAGGTTCCCGAAGTCGGCAGGGTTGTTTACGACATCTCCTCAAAGCCCCCTGCCACCATAGAGTGGGAATAAGATTTAATTCTTAACAGTTTATTCAGCCGGATTGTATTACAGTCCGGCTTTTTTATGCTCTAGTGGCTGTGACCGAAGGGTCTGGGTTTCCACATTCTGAAGATCATTGAGAAGGGGACCAGGAAGTACAGGATGTTTACAGCAAAGAAGTAGAAGGGAGACGGAGAGGCATTTATTCCAACCATACCGTCTGCCATATAGACAATCATAGTAGAGCTGAGAGCCGCCCCGTAGATTAATCCGAAGTTTCTGATCACATTCCATCCTCTGATAAAACAGATGACAAAGAAAACATACAAAGGCCCCCATATGACGGCAGAAATAAAGGCGCCTATCCGGACGACAGGAGGATTGATTATCAGGTTGGGGTCTGCCTTGAGGGCATAGCTATGGTAGATCAGCTGTTCTACGGGACTTGGACTGTCAGGCAGAAGAATATCCTGAAAACCGTTCAGTGAATCCGTAACAAATGACGTCACCGTAAACAACAGAAATATCACAACATATATGATGTCCATAGGTCTGTCTGTCAGTTTTTTACCGGGAAGGGGATCTATCTTCCGTCTCATAGGAATCAGCTCTGAAACAGAACGCTGAACAGTCTTATAGCCTGTTCTTCTGCTCAGCTGCCTGGCTTCCATGGCAGGAATGGAGTAGAGGGTAAAGAGGAGAACCATTCCCACAGCACCAAGGCCGCTCCAGTACTGCAAAGGATCGGCGGCAAGGGCAAAGAAAAAAATACTGATCCAGAACAGAATCTCTCCAAAGTAATTGGGATGTCTGCTTAGAGACCAGAGCCCCCTGGAAAGGGGGTTGAAACGGTTATCGCTTTTTCTGTGCCTCCGCATTTCGTTATCGCTTTTAAGCTGAAAGTATATAGCCGTCATGCCTGCCGCAAAGGCTAGCAAATCAAAGGGGTTCAATGACCGGTTGTCTCCTGTCAGTACCATATATGCAGGTAGAGAGGCCAGGAAAACGGTTAATGTGGGAAACAGATGGATTCCCAGAAAACTGACAGGCCAGTAGAGCTTCTTGAATTTGACTCTGAAATCCTTATACCGCCAGTCTTCATGATTGAGTCCCGGCCAGTCTACAGCCCAGTTGAGGGTCAGTCTCAGAGCCCAGAGAATGCATACCGTAAAAAGGGCCGCATAACGGAGGCTGAAATCATTAGCAGCAGAACCTTCTATATACCAGATGAAAAGCAGAAAAGGAGGAATCACACTCCAGTAGGGATCATACATGCTTGAATTATTGACAACCCGACTTGATATGAAAACCACTAGAGTCATGACACAATCAGCTATAAGAGTTTTAAGAATCAGGGGCATTGAGGGGGGAAGAATTCTGAACACCAGATATCCTGCAGCAAGGGTCGCTATATAGACCGCTGCAACCAGCCAAAGGGATCTTCGTTTCGAGTCTCTGATGTATTTAAGCATGTTCATTCCTTTTGTATTTCAGGTATCAGTTCATAATATACATTAATCAATAAGCTCACAGCTTTCAATTCTTTTTATGTTACGGTTACAGAGGGGATTAAAGTAAATAATTGTTTTCAAGTATTCATTATTCCATAATAATATTATGTAAAGGAGATAATGATGAGCAGTTTCAGCAAAATCCGAAAAGTATACGAAGAGTACAATGATACCATTCAGGAAAAAGCGGTCACCCTGTTTCTGATCAATGCTATTCTCGGACTTTTTTTTCTTCTATTTGCACTGATCCGTATCTCCTCGGGATCCCTGGCTGTAGGGTTTGGTGAACTTGCTGTCACCCTTTTGATCTGTATCAATATTGCCTTTCTGGTTAAAGGATATTATCACATATCCAGCAGTGTCAGTATCTTTCTTTTTGTGGGGGCAGCCTTTGCCATGTTTCTCCTGCAGGAACTGAAGGAAGTCAATGATATCTATATTTTTTCAACTTATTATATCTCCGTTATCTGTGTAACACCCCTTCTGTCCTACAGACTCACTCAGATGATAATCGTGGTTGTTGTAGGGGTAATCGGACAGGGGGCATTCTTTTTTCTGAAGCTCTACAATGCATCCATGGATACTGGAGAAGTCAGCATGATAGGCAGTTTTATAATCTCCATAACCTTTATGTTCATGGCCAGCCTCTTTGCTCTTATGGTGTTCAGGATGCAGCTGAGAACCATCGATAAGGTGAGTCAGGAGAAAGAGAACAGTGAGAGAGGGTTCAAAAAACTCAGTACCCTGGTAGACGGAATGAAATCTTCCTTCAATGTGGGAGAACGCCTGCTCCATGCAGCAGAAAGCAGCAGCAGATCCACTGCGGAAATGTCCCGGAATATTGAAGAGATGGGTGGAGTTATAGAGAATCTCCAGAACTCTACGGACCAGGCCGGCAGTGCCTATCTGCAAATCTCAGACTCGGAGATGGCCGTGAAAGACAGCATGGAAGGTCAGACCGAGGCAATCTCCTTATCTTCCTCTGCTGTGGAACAGATCATATCGGAAATCGGCTCCATTCACAGTTCCGCCCGAGCAAAATTGAGCATGCTTAATGATTTGAATCAGTCATCCAGAACCGGTTCTGACAAACTGGACAAATCCCTGGATACGATCAAGAAGGTTTCAAAATCCTCCGATGAAATCCTGGATATTATTGAAGTTATCGAATCCATATCCAGCAGAACCAATCTTTTGGCCATGAATGCTGCCATCGAGGCGGCTCATGCCGGAGAATCAGGAAAAGGTTTTGCCGTAGTGGCGGATGAGATCAGGAATCTGGCGGAAGAGACAAATGAAAATTCCAACGCCATCAAAAAGAGTCTTGAGATGAACAATCAGCACCTGTCTGAAACAAATCAGGCTTCTGAAGAGCTTCAGGAGGTTTTCCGTACCATTCTGACACAAATAGCAGATGTCAGTGCCTCTCTGGAATCTATTGTTGTGAGTATGGAAGAACTGAAGTCCGGTGCTGACGGCATTACTGATTATGTACAGAAACTTAATGAAACAAACCATTTGGTGCAGTCCTCATTGACTGTGATGGAACAGAATCTGAGGCAGGGTGAAAGCAGTGTCAGCGGAATAAAAGATGCGGTACTTAAAACAAGAGAAAATCTGAACTCTCTGGATTCTCTGGGCAGAAGCCTTGTTCAGGAAGCCAATTCTCTGAAGTCCATCGGAAATGAAAATGTGGAATATGTCAGGAAGCTGACTGTGGAACTTGAAAATCTCTGATCCCTTTATCACAAGTTGGAAAAGGTATTCGTTAAACTAATAAATCCTAATAGTATAAGGAAAAGAATAAATTACTATTGCTTTTCTTTTGTAGAACTGATAGTTTTCATATTCAATTTTTTATATAGGAATATGAATGAAATTTTCTTCTCTGAAATCCGGTCTAACCGGTAATGTCAAAAATGATTTATTGTCTGGTATTACTGTAGCTCTGGCTCTTGTGCCGGAAG
>JAQQAM010000173.1 GCA_028532905.1 Spirochaetales bacterium | reverse complement strand
TGGTATACTTGAGCAGAATGAAAGTGAGAATTAGAAACCCGATCAGAATAAGAACCGTAACCGGCATATCCGAACTGAGTCCGAGACCTTCATTATAGGCAGAAAACAGTTTAGCCTTACCGTGATCGAACATTGCCGGAGGAACAGGCAGCTCTCTTGCGGCCAGAACGCCCTGCATGATTCCGATAAACAGACTGGATGTTCCCAATGTGACAACAAGTGTCGGGAACTTGAAATAACCGATCAGAAATCCGTTAATGAGACCCATAACAACACCCAGCACAGCCCCTATCAGATAGGGAAGAATTACAGAACCGTTGTAGTCTACATTAAGAAGTACTCTTGTTGTTATATACATGGAAAGTGATGCCACTGCCGGAAAGGAGACATCGATCCCGCCAGAGACTATAACCATCTGAGCTCCAATAGCAAACAGAGCGGGTACAACCATGGAACGAACAAGGTCTACAAGATTGTTCCCTGTATAAAACTGTCCGCTTCTGCTCTGTATCAGAAGGCTCAGCAGTATCACAGCAGCCAGAATATAGGGCTCTGTGCTTTTCATTGTTCTTTTAATATTCATTATCTACACACTCCCTATTCCACACCTGTAATAACATTATCCAGATGTTGTTCGGATGATGTTTCAGGTACCAGTTCTTCAACAATCCTGCCTTCTCTCATAACCAGGATTCTATGACTGACCGACAGAATTTCAGGAAGATCGTCCGAAATAATCACAACTGACAGCCCTTGTGAAGACAGACGTCTGAGCAAAGCCAGAATATCGAACTTTGAACCGATATCCACACCTACAGTCGGTCCGTTAAGAATGAGTATTGTCGGTTTGTTAGCCAGCCAGCGGCTCAGCATAACTTTCTGCTGGTTTCCTCCCGAAAGAGTCTGAACCGGCTGTTCGGGATCACTTGCCGCAACCGCCAGATCTTCTATCCAATGATCAACCTCTGAGTTAATCTGCTCTGTGTCCAGAAAACCCCTTTTGGAAGTGACTTTATCAATCTTTGAGATAATCGTGTTCAGTCGAATGGATTGGGGCAGAAAAAGTCCCTCAGTCAGTCTGTCGGAAGGAACATATCCGATACCGGCATCCATTGCCTCTTTCACCGACTTGAAATGCACATTTTCGCCATTCAGTTTTACAATGCCTTCATCCGGTGAATTTATTCCGAACAGGCTCTGCACAAGTTCAGTCCGTCCGGAACCGAGAAGACCGGTTATTCCCAGAATCTCTCCCTTACCCAGACGGAAAGAAATATCCTCATAGGCTCCCTTCATGCTAAGGTTTTCCACCTCCAGAACTGTTTCATCTGTTTCGGGTTTATCTCTGTTGACAGTATGAGAAAATTCCCGTCCTGTCATATAGTAGGCAAATTTTTCATCGGTCAATTCCCGGGTAACACCGGAAATTACATTTTCTCCATTTCTCAAGATGGTATAACCTTCAGAAATTTCAAAAACTTCATCCAGTTTATGGGAAACAAAAAGTATGGCGATTCCCTGTTCCTGAAGTTGCTTGATAATTTTAAAAAGAGCCTGCACTTCTTTTTTGGTCAATGCAGTCGTCGGCTCATCCATAATAATAAGCCTTGCGTCATACAACAGGGCTCTGGAAATGGCAATAAGCTGCCTGTCGGCAACCGGCAGATGTTCCACCCGTTCATCCAGATCCACTTTAAAATTAATTCTGGAGATAGCAGTCTTCGCAATGGATCTCATTCTTTTGTAATTGACAAATTTGTGGCCGCTCATCAACTCCATATTGAAGGCCAGATTCTCCATAACTGTCAGATTGGGAAAAACTGAGAAATCCTGATAGATTACCTGGATACCCTGACGGATGGAATCCATTGGAGATATTTTCGAATACTCTTTTCCATCAATCCTCAGCAGACCTTCATCTGCCTCGTAAAATCCGGAAATGATTTTAATCAGGGTGGAGTTACCGCAGCCGTTTTCACCGGCCAGAGAATGGATTTCTCCTTTTTTGATATTTAATGATACTCCCTTCAAAGCTCTGACACCACCGAAGGATTTTTTAATATTCTCTACCTGAAGAATATAATCAGACATATTTCCTGCCTTGTCCTGTATTTAATAATCCGGTCTTTAAAAAAGGTGATGCAGAGCATCACCTTTTATCAGTTGTGTAATCTAAAACCTAGAAGTTATAGTCCATCATGTTTTCTTTGTTCATAACAATCCAGCCGGAACCGATCAGAACTTTATTTGAACCGGGAGCAAACTGCATATTGTCATATCCTTCAAGACCAAGATCAAGACCGTTACCGATCTCTTCACCTCTAAGAATCTTAACTGCCAGTGAACACATAGCATAACCGGCATCCTTGGGGTCCCAGAGAGTTATGTACTGAAGGATTCCATTTTCCAGGAAGGGGCCGCACTCGGAAACGAGGCCGGTACCGGCAACAAATACCTTATCTTTCAGACCAAGCTCTTCAATCGCTCTGGAGACACCGGGAGCGTCTTTTGAAGAAGTACCCATAATACCTTTCAGATCGGGGTATTTTTTGAAAAGCTCTTTTGCTTTCTCATAAGCTCGTTCCATATTATCTTCAGATTCAACTCTGGGCTCTTCAGCCATCAAAGTCATATTGGGATAGGCTTTTGCCTGATGGGCGACACCACCATCAGCCCATTCGTTGTGGGAAGCATTGGTTACATGGCCGACCATTGTTGTGTAAAGACCTTCTTCTCCCATGGCTTTGGCCAGATTGTCCATAATGAACGCACCATAATCTTCATTGCTGAAAGCTTCAATATCATACATTGTATTTTCCTGAAATGATGCTTCATGAGTTACAACAACGATACCCTTTTCCAGAGCTTCACCCAGTACGGGCTCAAGAGCTGCCGGGTCTACAGGAACAACACACAGAGCATCAACACCCTGGGCAATAAGGTCCTGAATAACCTGAACCTGCATAGCTGCATCAGTTTTAGCCGGTCCTTTCTGGAAAGCGTTCAGTCCTGTATCGGCGGCAAATTCCTTTACACCTACTTCCATGCGGACAAACCAGGCATTCGTACTGTCTTTGGGAACAAGAGCGATTTTCCACTCTGACTCGGGTTTGGGGCCTGTTTCAGTCTGACCTCCTGCAAAAATGGCTCCTGTCACCATTAATACCATAAGTGCGAACAATAATACTTTCTTCATTCAAAAACTCCTTTAAAAATGAATTGATCATGTTAAATATTAACACCGATTCACAATCTGTCAAGTTTATTAAATTTTAGTTTATAGATCATCCAGAGGGCTTTAAACTGCTTTCATAATGGCTCTTTAGTGTTATTTAGTAAATTTTAAATAAGTTTGTAATACAATCAATCTTGTGATAGAATATCTATCCATGACAGATAAACCCGTTGTCCGCATCAAAGATATTGCTGAAAAATCCAATGTTTCTCCTGCAACTGTCTCACTGGTACTGAACAATAAGGGCGGTGTGGGAGAAGAAACAAGAAACAGAATTATTGAAATTGCCCAGGAACTTGGCTACAAAGGACCTGCTGTCAGAAATAAAGAGCCAGGCAATGCCGGAACTATCTGTTTTCTACACATAACAAGGCACGGACATATTCTGAACAGAGATCATGATGTTTTTATTTCTGATTATATTCAGGGTCTGAGCATGGAGGCCCACAACAGTAATTATGCCCTCCATACAGTAACATTCAAATCTGCAATGATCAGTGAGATTATACTTTACATAAGTAAAACCGATGCAGACGGATTTATTATCCTGGGAACAGAGATGAGCCGTGAAGATATAAGTACCTTCTCAAGTGTTTCCAAACCTCTGGTATTTCTTGATGCGTATTATCCCTATCTGGATTTTAATTTTGCTGATATGAACAATACAGATATTATATTCAGTGCAGTCAGCCATTTCAGGAGCAAAGGCCATAAACAAATTGGAATGATCAACGGTTTACCTCTCACCCCCAATTTTCAGTTAAGAGAATCTGCCTTCAGAACAATTATAAAGGAACAGGGCCTTTTACATAAAGAAGATTGGATAGTACATATTGATTCCATATTTGATGAAGCATACAGAGATATGCTCCAATACTTAAGAAACAATAAAGATCTGCCCAGTGCATTTATATGCGGCAATGATATTTTGGCAGCAGCCAGTCTCAAGGCATTGCAGGAATTTGGTCTGAATGTGCCCCGGGATATTTCACTAACAGGCATCGACAACCTTCCTCTGACTGAAAGAACAACGCCTCCCCTCACATCCTTCGATGTAAGTAAGCGGGAACTGGGAAGCACAACAGTACAAATGCTGATAAAACAAATCAGAAACAAAGACAAAACATCCAATTTCAAACTGCTTATTTCTGGAAAGCTAATAGAACGAGACAGTGTCTCAAAAAAATATTAGAAAATATACCATATTTTTCCGTCAGAATTTCAAAGAAAAAAACACCCTGCATCTATTTAATCCAACTAAAAGTCACCTGGCTCTGGAAGAAGATTTTAACTTGCTGTATAACAAAAAATAACAGGTTTCTTTTTAATGGGTAATATAAGAGGTCAGATCGCTGTAAAAGAATACAGGGATAATACAAAAAAAACCGGAGTGCATACCCGCCTCGGTAGAATCAGGGAGCTATTATGGTTGGAAAAAGAGATGCAGGTGCAAATGTAAACTTGAGCGAACCGGAAGCCAGGCAGACCCTGATCCGCTACATCAATCTGAAACTGGCAGCTCTGGGGCTACCCTATTTTGAGCAGGCTGACAACTCAGATCTGGAAATTGCAGAAGACCTGATCAAGAACTTCAAAGAAAAAAACCGGCTTCTTGCCGAACATCACTGCCCGGCGGATAAAAGAATACAGGATTTTCTGGATTCTTATCTCAAAGATGCTGTCGATGAAGTTCCCAGACTCCCCACCAATACATTTGTCCTGGATCGCTACGGTCTGGCAAGAGAGTTGAGCCTGGCCCCCGACAGGGATGATTTCCATACCGACATCATCAACAGTTACAGAATCAAACAGGGTGTTCTTCATAATCCCAAAAACGACAGACGGACAACCAAGGGGTCCTTCCATGTGGCTGACGGCGGTCTACCGGTTCCCCTGGATAAAAAGGAAGTCCCCAGAAAGGTATTTGCCCACCTTTATAAAGAAGCATTGACTCCTCCCGAGGAGTTGATGAAAGTCCCGTTCACCTCCAGTCAGAAGGCAAATGCCCAGACCTTTATCAGCCTTCTCCTCAGACCCACAGTATGCCCCGAAGTACCGGGATACATTTCCGAAAAGACCATGGAAATCAGGTTTTTCGTTCCAGGGAATCTGGTGGCCAATCTGGATTTTGTAGAATCCATATTCGGTAATGCCGGTGACCCTGTTTTGCCGCAGAATGATGCGGGCCTGGACCCCGAGCATTGGACCGGACATTCGGGAGCGGTGATCCTGGCTCCCCACCTGATCTATACAAAAAAGAAAGATCTGGGACTGCCCCATTATGACTTTGCCACGGAGAGACAGAAAAAAGACGGCATGTGCTGGAAGAGCGAAGATGAACTTTATAACGACGGAAGCCCTTTTAAAATTACATGCAGGGATGAAAAGGGTGTCATAGTCACACTGATTGCCGACAATTATTTCGGATACTCCAAAAAGGAAGTTAAAACACAGATCGGATACTCCGCCAATCTCTTTGGCCTGGCCGAAGAAGAACATGCCGGCGGAGCCCTGGCTTTCCCCAGCTACAACCTGGGTATGAAATTTATTCCCGACAGCAACCTGCAGTCAAAAGGCCAGACTTTCAGGGATACCGTCAACATCATGGGTGACCGGATTGAGGTCAGACCCGAGGGGTATGCGGTTGATAAAGAATATCCTTCCATTATCTATATTCCCGAAGATGCCACTATCGATCTGGACAATCAGTTAGCCAGCTGGAAAAAAGGCGGTAAAAAACAGCAGCTACAGATCCTTGCCGAGAACACCTACATCCACCCCACCGGATATAAAGTCAGAATGGAGAAGCATCCCCAGACTCCCGCCTGGCGGCTGGTCGGTACCACTGCAGAAGGAACCCTCTGCCATAAACCCTGTACGGTGTCAGGAGGCGGAAAGAGCGAGATTTCCAAATCTCTTTGGGATGCAGTCAATTTCGGCCCTATCTTTGTATCCGATATTGAGAAGGACATGGACCGGGTTGAAGAAATCATCAACAAAGACTATGTGACCCGTTATAAGCCGGGAGTCGTTGAAAAAGGTCACGTCTCCCGCCCTATCCTGAGTGACAAACGAAGTCTTGGCTCGGTGATCAAACTGCTCACATTTTCGGAGGACGCATCAGACGAGTACAACCAGTGGCTGGAGACCATCCCCAATTATATCAAGGGTCTGGTTTTCACTGTTAAAAGATTCTATCAGCCCGAATGGGGAGATGAGTGGAGACAGTACTTCAGCGTTGATTTTATCAACGGAAGTCCCGGAAATCAGCTTAAATTTCAGAACAGAACCATACAGTCTGCCTACCTGAGAGTGGGAAAACAGAGCGACGGCACCGGTATGACCTATAAACTGCGCCAGGATTTTATGCCCTCCGACAAGGTTCAGTGGGAAGATGACATCTCCGCATCTGTAGTTGTCCCCGTTAAGCATCTGGAATATCTGAGCGACGACACTCCCTACAGCAGTGTGAAACTCACAGTGAACTGCGAAAACAGGTTCTTCCAACGGCCGGATGATGCGATTATCCGGGGCTACGATAAACAGGCCGAAGAGGATCTGGCTGCTTCAGGAAACCTGATTGTCAACTTTGAGCCCCTTAAAAAGGATTCTGCAAAAGAACTGATTGAAAAGAGACTCACCTTTGATCATTACACAGAACCCATGCAGAAAATGATACGCGAGGCAGCCTCTGAGGACTTTTCCGGGAAGTACTTTGTCAGTTCCTCCCATCCGAGGATTGTTGACGGCGCCCCGACTAAAAATCCCCGCTATCTCCAGACCCGGCCTGACCTGATTGACAGCAAACCCCTCTATCTGGCAGAGGTGGGAACAAGACTCCACCGTCAGGTACCCACCGGCAAAGCGGTACATCTTCCCGTAAATGCGGTTCTTCCGGGCAGACGGAACAATCCGGCCGACAGAAAAGCAGGCATTAGGGCTCTGGCAGTATACGGACCCATCCATTTTCAGGAACTCCCTGAACTCTTTATGGACTTTGTAGCCAGTCTGACCGGTAAATCTCCCTCCACAACAGGAGCCGGAACAGAAGGTGCTCTGACGAAAGGCCCCTTTAATGCCCTTGTACCCACATCAGATCTGAATAATGCCCTTCTCTCCTTTATTGTGACCGGATACAACGGTTTTACTTCCGCCGCCGGGTATATCGGAACCAGATATAAAGTGGATCACGATGTAAGCCTGATGATCCCCGAGCTCTGGGCCAGGATGTCAGAGGACGAACGGGATCCGAAAAAGATGATACAAAAGGGCTACCTGGAAGCTGTCAAAGACTTTGAGCATAAAGGAAATACAGTTCCGGCCAGCCGCCTGGGATACAGAATCACAAGAGAGTTCACCACCCACTATCTGGGCCGTCTGTTTGATAATCCCGAGCTGATCTTCAATGATGAAATGCTGAGGCCGGAAACACAGTCTCTTGAGGACTATATAGACGGCATTGCCAATGTCTGTGAAGCCCAGGAGAAGGTAGCCAGGCAATACCTGGAAGACGGCAGCGTGGAGGCAGCCATACCTCCCCTTAAAGCGATACTTCATATCATGGTGCACGGCAGCTATGAGGGTAAAACCATCCACGACAAAGAAGTCAGAGATCTCTTTGACAGGGATGTTGTGATGAAAAGCAGCTGGTACAAAAAGCGCCTGACCGGTCTGCAGAAAAAACAGATAACCCTATATAACCGGCATGTGAAGTATATGAAGAGTTTTATCGAAACACCCAAATATGTGGAAGAAGCCGCCCGCCTCAATCTGGACAACAGACTGGAAGTGGCCAAGGCTCTTCTGGCGGAGGCTGAAGATAAAAGCTTCACAGACAAGGTTTTCGGAACTCTCGGACTTGATCCCCTCTTCCGGAAATAAATTCAAACTGTAAGGACTAAGCTGCTCTCACTCAGGGGGCAGCTTTTTTTCTTTATCAGATATGATTTGATCATCGCAAAAGCATTTTGAGTCTTCCAATACATCCTGAGAAGACACTTTGTATCCATAAAGCTTATCTGCACAGTCAGGACAGATTCCGTGGCTGAAAGTTGCTTCAGAGTGGTCTCCGATATATGTTTCCAGCTGATTCCAATACCCTTTATCATCCCGGATTTTTTTACAGGATGCACAGATCGGAATCAGTCCCTTCAAGGTCTTGATTTCCTCAAGAGCTGTCCTGAGTTCCTTAATCAGACAATCTTTCTTTTCAGCCAATGCTTTCCGCTCCGTATTATCACTTACAATACAGATAAATCCGGAGGTATCATGCTTTTCATTCAGCATAACAGACAAGGATAAGACACCGTCAAAATGAGAACCGTCTTTTCTGATCGGTTGCAAATCGAATCTATTGTTTAAGCTGCCCGATTCTGTCTGCGGAAGCCATATTTTTTTAAACTGCTCAACCTGTACTTTGTTTAAGAGAGAATAGACAGATAATCCTGTTATTTCGTTCATCCTGTAACCGAACAGCTTTTCAGCCCCTTTGTTCCAGTCCAGAATGAGTCCGTTTCTGTCTATGGGAATTACAGCCTCACCCACCTGTTTCATAAGCTGGGCCTGAAAGGATAACTGTGCCGTGCGTTTCAGAACAAGTTTTTCGGTGGTCATGTACTTCCAGAGCAGAAGCAATATTACGCAGATTGTCAGCAATACTGACAT